>JAVEPB010000246.1 GCA_030922375.1 bacterium
CGATGTGGTGGCGCTGAACGATCCCTTTCACGGCGGGAACCACTTGCCCGACATCACGATGATCTCGCCGATCTTCGCGCCGGGGCGAAAAAAGCAACTCATCTACTATGCGGCCAACCGGGCCCACCACTCCGACGTGGGTGGCACCGCGCCCGGCTCGATGAGCATCACGACCGAGATTTTCCAGGACGGCGTGGTGATACCGCCCGTGCGCATCGTGCGGGGCGGAAAGCTCGACGAGGATGTCCTTGGGCTGATCCTCGCCAACGTGCGCACCCCCGGAGAGCGTGAAGGAGACATCGCCGCCCAGATCGCGGCTAACCGGGTCGGGGAGCGGCGGGTACTCGAGATCGTCGGGCGCCACGGACTCGCCCGGACGCGCCGCTACACCCGCGAGCTTCAGGACTACGCCGAGCGGATGACGCGCGCGGCGATCCGGAGCATCCCGAACGGGGTTTACCGGTTCGAGGACGCGATGGAGGACGATGGTTTCGGGAGCGGTCCGGTTCCGATCCGGGTGAAGCTGACGGTGAAGGCCGACCGCTTGCGGGTGGATTTCACGGGCTCCGCCCCCCAGACGCGGGGCAGCGTGAACGCGGTGGAAAGCATCGCCCGGACGGCGGCCTACTACGCGGTCCGGTGTCTCGTTCCCTACGACATACCGAACAACGCGGGCTGCATGGACCCGATCGAGGTGATCGCGCCCGAGGGCACCGTGGTGAACAGTGTATTTCCGGCGGCGGTGGCGGGAGGAAACGTCGAGACGAGCCAGCGGATGGTGGACGCCGTGCTGGGGGCGCTGGCCAAGGCGTGCCCCGAAAAAGTTCCTGCGGCTTCCTGCGGCTCGATGAACAATCTTTCCATCGGTGGGATCGATCCCCGGCCCGGCCCCCGGCGAGGCAAACCCTTCGCCTACTACGAGACGACCGGCGGGGGGATGGGCGGAGGCCCGGCGGGACCCGGAGAGGACGCCATCCATACCCACCTGACGAACACGATGAACACACCGATCGAGGCGCTCGAGCACGCCTACCCTTACCGGGTGCGCCGCTACGGGGTGCGCCGGGGCAGCGGCGGCCGGGGCCGCCACCGGGGCGGGGACGGAATTGTGCGCGAAATCGAGGTGATGGTGGACGCGACGGTTTCGTTCATGACCGAGCGGCGGGAGATGGCCCCCTACCCGCTCGCGGGGGGAATGCCGGGCAAAAAAGGCCGAAACGCCATCCTCCGGGGAAAAGAGAAAATTCCCGTTCCCGGCAAGGCGCGGCTCGAGGCCAGGGTGGGAGATGTAATCTCCCTCGAGACGCCTGGCGGCGGGGGCTGGGGCCGGTCCGCCCGCAAGCGGGGGAAGGGTTGAGCCGAGGCTCAGTTGTACAGTAGGTAAGACTCTCTTTTATTCCGCAGGATTTCCCCCTTTTGGGGGTAAAATCCCACTTTTCACAATGCACCCGTTCTATGTATAATAATAAGGCGTAATTGAGAGGAAGCGATTTTGCGTGTGCGGCTGATCTCGTTCGAAGCGGGTTCGGCCGCATTTTCTTGTTTCGAGACTACGAAGGCGGGAAGCGATGGCGAGCGAGCGGGTACTTTATCTGAACGGCGAGATCGTCGAGGAGTCCGGGGCGAGAATCTCCCCGTTCGACCGCGGTTTTCTCTGGGGAGACGGGGTGTACGAGGTGACGCCCGATTTCGGCGGCAGCCTCTACCGACTCGGCGATCACATCGACCGGCTCTACCGGTCGCTCCGCTACGTGCGAATCGACCCCGGCATGAGCCCGGAGGAGATGGAGCGAGCGACGCTGGACACCCAGAAGAAGAACGAAGGACGGCTCGATCAGGGCGGGATGTACCGGGTGGGGCACTGGGTGACGCGAGGGGAGGACGATCCCTCCATGGCGGCCGGCGCGGCGTCGCGGGCGACGGTGCTTATTTTCTGGCGCCCGGTCGATGTGGAGGCGGTCGCCCGGAACGCGAAGTCGGGCGTCCGTCTCGCGGTGACC
>JAVEPB010000247.1 GCA_030922375.1 bacterium
GATCCGGGGAGCACACCACTCACGGTCGCCACGACGATCAGGTGGACAGCATGTCGCAATTCATAGAGTGGCAGGAAATGCGCAGAAGAAGGCGGGTATCGTCACAAGAGTTTCGCATTTGAAGTCGAAAAATTGGCCGGAATTTTTCCTCGAAAATGGGGCAAATCCCCCCACGAATTGGGCATTTCATCGACTTGACTCCTCCCTCAAAGGAAGCGTCTATGTCCAACCAGGGGGGCTGGCATATGGGTAAAAACCTCGAAGCGGAACTGGCCAAAATCGGGCGGTTGGATATTCAGGAACTGCGGCAGGCATGGAATGAGCAACTGGATGAATCACCACCCCCCTGCCGAAGCCTGGACGTCCTTCGTCGCCTCCTCGCCTGCAAAATCCAGGAACAGGTGCTTGGCGGACTCACCCCTGATACCAGGAATCGACTCCAAAAGCTGGCCAGGACCTTCGAACAAAACCCCGATCATGCGCTTACTTCCAGACTAGACCTTAAACCGGGAACCGTGCTCACTCGGAAGTGGCAGGGAAAATCATACCGGATCAAAGTCCTCGAAGATGGATTTGAACATGAGGGGAAGCGCTTCGCTTCGCTCTCAAAGATTGCCCGAAGTATCACCGGCACCCGCTGGTCGGGCCCCCTCTTCTTCGGTCTCCGAAAATGAACTCCCCTGCCGTACTTCGCTGCGCCATCTACACTCGAAAATCATCCGCGGGAGGTCTGGAGCAGGAGTTTAACTCTCTTCACGCACAGCGTGAGGCCTGTGAGGCGTACGTCAAAAGCCAGGCTGGAGAGGGATGGGAGCTATCAGAAACCTCCTATGACGACGGGGGCTTTTCGGGCGGTTCGATGGAAAGACCCGCCGTCCAAAAACTTCTGAATGATATCGAATCCAGTGGGATTGACATTGTCGTGGTCTACAAGGTGGACCGCCTCACTCGCTCTCTCATTGACTTCGCAAAAATTGTGGAGACATTCGAATCGAATAACGTTTCTTTTGTCTCGGTCACTCAGGCCTTCAACTCGACAACCTCGATGGGCAGGCTCACCCTGAACGTCCTGCTCTCCTTCGCCCAGTTCGAGCGCGAGGTTACGGGAGAGCGGATCCGGGACAAGATCGCGGCCTCCAAGAAAAAGGGCATGTGGATGGGAGGCAACCCTCCCCTGGGCTATGACGTTCTCGACCGTAAATTAGTGGTAAACGATGAGGAAGCCATCCGTGTCAGAATGATCTTCGAGCGATACCTCGATCTGGGGTCTGTGACCGCACTGGCAGGAGAACTCAGGAAGCACAGAATCCGGAGCAAGTCCTGGAGGACCCAGAAAGGAAACCACAAGGGCGGGAGTTACTTCAGCCGAGGAGCACTCTACTCCCTTCTCAGGAACCGGTCTTATCTGGGTGAGGTCGTCCATCGGGGAGAGGCGTACGCGGGCGAGCATAAGGGTATTGTTGAACGGGCTCTCTGGGAGCGGGTGCAGGGAATGCTCGATGCCCACCGACGGAAGCTCCCCAAATCCCCCTCTGAGGCCAGCAGGAGCCTTCTGGGAGGCCTTCTCTTCGATGACCGGGATAATCCCATGAGCCCCACTCATTCAAAAAAGCAGAGCGGCAGGCGTTACCGCTATTATGTGAGCCAGGCCCTTATCAGGAGAGAACACAATGAGGCGGGGAGCATTCAGCGAGTCCCAGCCCAGGAGATTGAAGTTCTCATCACCCGGCGAGTGATGAGTCTGCTCCCTGAGACCGAGTTGGAATCCTGGGAGCGGCTGGAGCCATCCGGACAGGCAGAGTGGATTCGAAGCATCGTCAACCGGGTTGAAATTGATGCCCTGGAGGCTCGTCTCACACTTTCAAAGGTAGCTTTGGGAATTCATGTGGAGAGTGGTTTCAGTGAGCAGTTCTTTGACGATCACACGACCGAGAAGGGGGATTCTCTTATAGTCCGAATTCCGGTCAGATTTCAGACTCATCGCGGTGAGCGAACAATTCTTGCTCCCAGCGCTAACGGCTCCTCCCCTACCCCGCACCTCGACAAACACCTCATCAAGGCAGTGGCCCGCGCCCATTCCTGGCGAGAGGCACTGGTGACGGGAAAGGCAGAATCGGTGAACGAGCTGGTAAGAAATTCCCGCTTCTCGAAGCGCTATATCCGGCGTCTCCTTCCGCTGGCCTTCCTTTCTCCGGACATCACCGAGGCAATTCTCCAGGGCACCCAGCCTCCCCACCTGAAACTAGTCGATCTTCTCGATAGGCACCTACCCCTTTCCTGGGAAAAGCAGCGGGAAATGGCGGGTGTGCACAAAAGACAATAGCCCACACCACACACCAAAGGGGACCAAGTTTTCTCGCTCGGAGAAATTGGGCTGATTGGAGGCATTTCAGGCCAGAAAAGCGGCCCCGGAGAATATGAAAAAAACCGGCTGAATCTAGGAAAGCCCCGCAAAACCAAGGCAAAGAGGCGTCAGGCCGGAACAGAGAAAAAACGGGGAGACTGTATGGCGGTGGGCGCAGTCCACTGCGAACCCTTCTCCCCCAAATTCCCTGTTTAACAGGGAATATACAGGGAATTTATTCAAAAATCGCCCCTAAATTCGCTCGAATTTCGCCAGAATCCCCCCTAATTCAATGTGTTTGAAGAATTCATCCTAAAAACTTAACAGGGAATATCAGGGAATTAACAGGGAAATCGCTTAGAAGTCGCTCTGAGAAATCTGGAGTTGGCGATTTCGAAAAACCATTGGAGTTCTGATGGATCCACTTTTTACGGAGCACAGGCACGTCACTATCCGGAAATCTTTTCGGCCAAGGCTTCGAAAGCTTCCTGGAACGGAGCTTCGGGCGCGCGGAGAATCCCCGCCCCTATCTGTCCGATACCAGCATGCCGGTGAGCGATTCCGGTATTGATATGGGGATATATTCCCGTTTCGATTACTTTCCGGATGTCGATTCCCGTCGGAACGCCATCGAAATCGAATATGGGCAGGGTAAAGTCCCGGCTCCTCGTCCAGGTGATTCCGTACATTTCGTTGGTCGCCTGAATGGCCTCGGCCGTTGAACCTCCGACAAACTGAACGATCGCGGGCGCGGCCCCCATCGCAAATCCGCCGAGGCCGAATGTTTCCATTATCGCCGAATCGCCAATATCCAAGTTGGCATCTTCCTGACTATAGCCGGGGAAGAAAAGCCCAACCGGATGCTTCGCCGGGGCAGTAAACCACTGATCCCCCAAACCACTGACCCGAATGCCGAATTCGGTCCCATTGCGCGCCATGGCATAGACTAAAGAGCAGCCATCCACGCCGGCCATCGAATCCAGGCTCGCCTTGGCAGCGGGCATCCCCAAATTCAGGAAAAAATGATCGTTACCGGAGATGAAACTCGCCACACGGGAGATCACTTTCGAATCGCTCACCGAATCCGCCAGGTAGGGCATGATCATCCGAATCACCGTTCCCGTCGCCGCCAGATTCCGGTTGTGGACCTCATCGCCCATGTGCAAAGCTCGAGCAATGATGTTTTTAATATCGAGTCCCCCTTCCATCGCCCTCACCGTCTCCCGCATGGCCGGGGCCAGTTCATCCGCCATCCACCGGAGGCGATCCAGGACGTCTGGCGAATACGCGCCGTACCGGAGAACCTTCCCGAGACCCTCGTTCAAATTGGAATAACTTCTGTTACCGCCTCCAAGTTCGTGTGGCGCCTGATTCTCGATGATGTTGACCGGCATCGAGGGCGATATCACACCCGCCATCGGCCCAACAGTCGAATGGTGATGACAGGGCTCGAAGGTGATTTCCCCGCCCGAGCCTAGCTTTTCCGCCTCGCTTTCATCTTTCGCCCAGCCCTCCAGGAGCATGGCTCCGATCATCGCGCCCCGCATGGGGCCCGACATATTCTCCCAGTCGATGGGAGGCCCCGCGTGGAGGAGCATCCTCTCCTCCATTCCGGGTATGGCGTCGGCTGCAACCCCCACATCCACCCACACGGGCCTCGCGGCCTGAAGACGCTCCATGGCGATATCGTTGGCCGCATCACAAGAGACCAATCGATCAAGATGCTCGATCATGTCCGGATCTCCTCCCGCTGCAGGACGCCAATCCACCTGGACGACAGGGGCGTTTTGGGAAACGAGACTGTCCGAAAACAATTCCACCCCGACATTTGCAACACGCACGCCCTCCAGTAACTTTTTATCATTCACTCAGTAACCTCCTTGAGCGCAGCCGCCGCGGCCAGACATGATTCCACATGTGTATCGGCGACCAAAACTCCGGCATCCGCCAGCCTGGCACGCTGGGCTTTTAAGTTCTGCGGATCGCCTTCGGTCCCGGTCACGGAACCGATAAACAATACATCGGGATTCGAGTCCAGCGCCCTCTCGATCGCCTTCGCAGCCTCCCCGGCCGGATCTTCGTGCGATCCCAATCCCAGAACCACATCAAAGAGCACAACCGCCGTTTCGGAATCTTCGGCTTCCTGTATCAACCTGGCGTTTCGAGGCTCGGGATCGATCATGGGATGAGGTTTTCCCCGTGTGAAAAGATCGTCGCCCAGATCCACCACCGAATGACCTTCCGACTTTATGGGATCCGTCATCTTTCCATTGATTTTATCGATAGGGGCATTTGAACGAATCCCCGGAACCGTCATTCCGATAATCGCTTGCGCTTCGGCGCACAGCGTTCCGCCCGTATAGACACCTCGTAGGAATCGACGGCCCTTGGACCGCCGCTGCCCCCATTCGGAAATTTTCTTCGAGGCATCCGGTCCGACTTCGGGTGCCGCTACATCACCCACAGCGCCGGTCAGTGATACCGAAAGCCTCCCCGCAGCGGCCAGCGAATCCGCCACGTGAAGATGAGGGTGCCCCTCGGCCCACCGGCCGATATAGCCGGTCCGAGCCCCGACAAAGTGTATCGCCGCAGGTTTTCCGCACCGGGCGGCCGCCTCAAGTACTTTTTCCATCGCCTCGGGTCCCGGAGGTTTTCCCAGTATTAACAGAACCTCAGTACCCGGATCTTCGGCAAGCATCTCAATGAACTGAATAATGGCGAGCCCGCCCACGGCGTCGTAAACATCACGCCCTCCTGTGCCCAGGGCGCAACGAATTCCGCCGCCCGCCGCGTCAATGGCGGCCATGACCTCCTGAATTCCCGTCCCGGCCGCACCTACGATTCCGATCTTTCCCGGGCGCATGACATTGCAAAATCCGAGTCCAACGCCTCCGATATGAGCTGTTCCGCAGTCGGGACCCATGACCAGCAGGCCCTTTTTCAGACCCAATCGCTTGAGCGCCACCTCGTCCTCGACGGGAACATTATCGCTAAAGATCAGACAGTGAAGACCCTTCCGAAGTGCTAGCTCCACCTCACGGCGCACGTTCGGTCCGGGAATCGAAAATAGAGCGAGATTGATCTGGGGATCTTTTCCGAGTGCTGCATCAAGGGTCGGTACCGGAAAATTCGTGAATAGCCCCGCTCCTCCTCCGGACCGAGGCGCGCTCAGGTCCTCTTCCATAACAGCCAGCTGGCCTTCCGCCACCTCGATGCTGTCCGCCTCTACCGCGATGATGAGATCGTTAGGCCCCGCATGTTCCGCCTGACCGGCAAGTAGGCCTCCCTGCGTAAGCTGTTCGCGGTTCATCGGGGTGCCTAGAACGGCCAACGCCTGGCGGATACCAGGTTTTTCCCGGGCGGCAGCGCTAACGCGCATCAGCTTCACCGAATCATGGTACACGCCTGACAAAACGAGAACGGCTACCGCCATTTCAATCCCATTAATTCACTCAAAACCTAATCCTCTATCATCGCCACTGCGCGAATGGGAGAGCCCGAAATGCCGCGGAATTTGATGGGAAGCACCGAAATCTTAAAACCATGAGGTTTGGGGATCAGGTGCAAATTCACCAGATTCTCGATATGGCAGTATTCCTTTTCGAGCATGACCCGGTGGGCTTCCCAGTATCGCCGGGTTTCGTGCATTTTCCAAATTGGGACGTCCCACCCGCTCCCGTCAATTCCCATCACGCGAATGCCGTTGTCGATCAAATAGTGGGTCGCCTCGGCGCTCATACCGGCCTGGTTTTTCGTATAATCAGCGTTCGTCTGCCAATCGACGCTCGCATCGGTGCGGATCAATACGATGTCCAGAGGCTTGAGCGTATAGTCGATTTTATTCAAGGCAGCTTCCACATCCGCCGCCATGATCTCGTAGCCGTGATCCTTGTCGGTGAAATCCAAAACCACACCGTCCGAAATACACCATTCGATCGGGATTCGCTCAGTCGTAAAGCCGTCGGGATTATTGTGCCAGGGGGAGTCGATGTGCGTCCCGGTATGGTCACTCATGAAGATAACGCAATGGTTCGTCACGATGTCGGCGCCGTAGTTAATAGCGCCGGTCCGCCGGGCCACGGTATCCCAGTCCTCATCTACGGTGAGGGATGGGCCGGGGAGATCCGGATAAATCGGCATATCCCGGTATATTTCCATGCTCAAATCGATCAGTTTCATTTTAAAATTCCCCTTTTAACGAATTCCCTAAACAAGTATCCGATTTTCCAGCCCGATCATACGGACGGTTGCACCGAAAGATAATTCACCCCGCGATCGAAAAAGGGCGGAGTCCCCCGCTGAGCCCGAATCGAGCTGCGAAGCGAGGCGGTCGCTTTGTCGTCAACCTCGAAAGATTCTTCATCCAGAAACACGATTCCGTAATTGCGGTCCGCGCCATCGGTGCTCACCTTACCCCAGAGGACATCCCGGCGGACCAATTCCGTCTCGCGCTCCAGCGGATCGCCCCATCCGCCTCCCCCCGTGGTGACCACGCGAATCAAATCCCCCTTGGTCACTCCGACGCGATTGCTGAGTGCGGGAACCCCGCGCTCATCGGGCCGGCCGGGGTTGATTGTAACCTTGTAAAGCCCACCCGCACCGCCGCCGTTCGTCCCCCAGGGGGCGAGAAACGAACGGTCGGCGTTGCTCAAAGCCTCGCAGTCGCAAAGCACCCTGAACTCCTTGAAGTACCCCAATCCTCCGCGCCGCTTTCCCGGTCCGCCGGAATCGCAGGCCAGCCCGAGGCGCTCCACCCGGACGGGGAACCGCCCCTCGCTAAACTCGGCGGGAAGATTTCGGCTGTTGGGCACGACGTGAATCACGTCTTCTCCGTCCCCCCAGGGGCGGCCGCCCGATCCGCCTCCCAGAATTTCCCGGAAAAGGAAAAATTTCCCTTGCTCGTCGTGGCCGTGGATTCCCCAGTAGCGGATGGTTTCCTGATCGGCCGGCATGGCTCCTTTCGTCGCAAGGCCCAATACACCGCAGAACAGGCTCAACAGGCGCAGTATGGTGAAAGTCCGCATGTTCGTGGGGGCCGGAAACACCGGCGTGATCAAGGTGCCGGGCTCCGGAAATTGGATATCAATCAACCGGCAGATTCCTTCGTTGATGTCGATCTCGAACATTCGCTCGTAGCTGTCGGCCAGGTTCCGGAGGATGGGGCCGATCCATTTTTTCAGAAATTGCCCTTCAGAATAATTGCCCGGCCAGTTGATCGGTCCCATCGCCTGGGGAGAGGTACCGCGAAAATCGAGAAACAGGCGGCCGCTGCTTTTCGTCATCTTCAATTTGAGGGTGTGGATTTTATCCGCCTCCACCCCGTCGGATTCGATGTAATCTTCCCATTCGTATTCGCCGTCGGGAATTTTTGAAACGAGTTCCTCGCGAATCGTACGCTCGCAATTATCCAGAAATCCCTCGAAACATTGAATCACCATGTCCCTGCCGAATCGCTCGAAAAGCTCCATCACGCGGGCGGCGCCGGCCCGGCATGCCGCGATTTCGGCGTCGATGTCAGCCTGGAGGTGTTCGGATAGGCGGCTGTTTCGGAAAATCACGGAATAGAGGTCTTCGTTCCGGACGCCTTTATCGTAGAGCTTGACTGGAGGAACCAGCAGTCCTTCCTGAAAAATTTCCGTCGCGTTCGTCGGTAGGCTGCCCGGGACCATCCCGCCGATATCGTCATGATGTCCGAATACCAGCGCAAACGCGACGATTTCATCTTTATGGAAAATCGGGATGCACGAACACAGATCGGGTAAGTGGCCGATGCCGCCCTCGGCGAGATATACGTCGTTCCAGATAAACACATCCCCCGGATTGATTTCATCTACGTTCCACTTTTTGAAAATGGGGTCCACCACAGCGGAATAGGACCGCCCGGTTAGTTTTCGGCCCTTCCCGTCGAAGAGCCCTACCCTGTAATCATGCATGTCTCGAATGAGAGGAGAGCGCGCCGTCCGCTCGACCAGGTCTTCCATCTCACGCTCCGCCGCATAAAGAGCGCCTTCTACGATTTCCTGAACAACGGGGCTCGGTTCATTATCCAGTTGACCGCCGTTGTTCGCAGACTCAGATTCCCTATTCACCCCGGCTGGCAGCAATATTCGCAGATTTCCCCAATCGTCAATTCCGCATCGGCTATCGGGAAAGACAATAGTCGTGGCCCCAAAATCCTCGACGATGGCGGGCCCTTCAATTCGATCTCCCCTGCCAAGCCGATCACGGTCGTATATGGAGGTCTCAATAAATCCAGACGAGGAGAAATACACCGGCCGCTGGCCCGTCCACGCCGCTTCCGCTCCTTTTCCTTCGGCCATTCGCTTCCTTGGCGCTTTTTTCATCTCACCAATTGCGGTGAGCCTGAGGTTCACAACTTCCACCGCCGTCTGGCCTTCGTAGTTAAATCCGAATTGGGTTTTGTATTCCTCGTGAAAATGGTCAACCGCCAGACGGGTTGCCTCGGCGAACGTTCCGGCCGAAGGAATATCTATGCGCATCTCCTGCCCCTCGCCGAAATAGCGAAAATCCAGAGACCGGACAAAAACGCGAGAAGCAGAGTCCACCTGTTCCACCTTTAAATCGGCACTGGCTTCCTCTTCCATTTTCTGAAATTCGTTTTCAATATTATCAAGAGAAATTTCGTCCAGACGGGCGATGAAAGTCCTGACGTAATCGTTTCGAAGATCCACTTCGACGAGACCCACCGCGCTTCCACATCCGGGCTGAGGGGGCACGACGATTTCCCGCACGTCCAGCACTTCGGCGATGTTGGCGGCCATCAACGGACCCGCCCCGCCGAATGCCACAAGAACGAATTCACGGGGATCCTTGCCCTGGTTCACCGTCATCTTCCGAATGGCGAGGGCTTGGTTCCACGCCGCCACCTCGATAATTCCGCGCGCCGCATCTTCGGGACTGAGCCCCTGCTTTTCCGCGATGGCGCGAATCCCCGCTTCGGCGCGAGCTTTGTCCAGGGACAGGCTTCCGCCCGCCAGGGATTGGGGCAGCCGGCCAAGGAACAGTTGCGCGTCGGTCACTGTGGGTTCCTCGCCGCCATTGCCGTAACACATGGGACCCGGGTCCGCCCCCGCGCTGCGCGGGCCCACCCGAAGCCGTCCATCGGGATTTATCCAAGCGATAGAACCGCCACCCGTTCCCACGGTAACGATATCGATCATCGGTACCTTGACGGTGTGTTCGCCGATTTTCGAATTGGTGGTGAAGCGCGGATTTCCGTTCTCGACCACGGAAACATCGGTCGAAGTTCCGCCGGCGTCGAACGTGATGATTTTCGGAAGGCCCGCCTCGCGAGCGAGCGCGGAACACGCTAATACCCCCGCCGCAGGCCCGGATAAAGCCGTCGTTAAGGGGCGGTCCACAATCTTGCCCGCGCCCATTACGCCGCCATTGGATTTCATCACGAGAAAAGGCGTTTCCGGGGTGAGGGTTTCACGAATACGAGTCTCCGCCCGGTCGATGTAGCCTTTGATCACAGGCTTGCAAGCGGCGTCCATCAGCGTGGTCAGCGCCCGCTCGTATTCCTGGTATTCTGGCAATACTTCAGATGAAAGCGACACATGACACTCGGGGTATTCTTCCGAAAAAATTTGCCGGAGCCGGAGTTCGTGCGCGGGATTTACATATGAATGGAGCAAACACACTCCGGCCGTCTCAACCCTCATTTCCCGCAACCGGCAGGCCGCGTTCCGCGCGGCGGCTTCATCGAATTCCTTGAGCTCTCTTCCTAAATAATTGAAACGCCCTCCGACCTCCATGACCCGCGAAACGGGAACCAGGCGCGGCGGCTTCACCCAGAAAAAGGAATTGCCATAACCGTCCGGAACGCTCTGCCTCGCAATTTCCAGGAGAAACCGGAAACCCTCGCTCACCACCAAGCCCATGTTGTGGTCTTCCCGCTCCAGCAGGGAATTCGTTGCGACGGTCGTTCCATGAATAAAAGCAGAAACGGCCGAAGGCACCGCGCCTCCTTTTTCGAGAATAACCTGGATTGCGGAAAGCAGGGATTCGGAAGGATCGGTGGGAGTGGAAGGGACTTTATCCGAAAAAACCGCTCCATCCTCTTCCCGGACAGCTATCACATCAGTAAACGTGCCGCCCGTGTCCACGCCAATTCGGAATTTCGGGTTCAGATTCACGCCTTCTCCATCCGCGAATGAGCTTCCTTCGGCCCATTGATAAAAGGCAACCACCCGTTTTGTCTAGGGCGGCTTTCCCAGGCGCAACCCCGGGAAGCCAAGAATCCAGGCCCGGAAATTTCATTTGAAATCCATGTAACACACTGGACCGGATTACCAAAATCGGAAATTTTTTCTGGAAAATCCACGTAACATGCTGGAAACATAAAACCTATAGAATCAGGATTCTAGATTCCAAATATCCATGATGCGAATTCATCAAAAAAGTTCTAGGATGATCCCCATCTCTTAAAAGCAATGGATCATAACGAAGGTTTCTCGAACCTACAAAACCAGATGCCGGAGGGTTTGCTTCCTTGTCCATCTTTTTCGATATTTCCCTGCTTCATCTCACTCTGCTTATGATGGCACCGCTCATCATCGCGTGCCTGGGCGAAACGATCATCGAGCGATCGGGGATCCTGAACGTCGGCATCGAGGGCATTGTGACGCTGGGCGCGGCCACCGGGTTTCTTCTCACCTACTATACTGGCAGTCCTGTCATCGGCTGCTTGTTCGCGGCGTTATCCGGAAGTCTTCTGACGCTTCTTCTGGCTTACTTTTCCATCAGCCTGCGGGCGAACCAAATTGTTATCGGGTTGGGAATTTTCGTTCTGGGCCTGGGCCTATCGCCTACCATATACCGTCTGGCCATAGGCGTTGTGAAATCCATTCCCCAGGTACCGACGCTCTCAGCGATAAAAGTCCCTGTACTCAGCGTTATTCCTTTCGTCGGTGAAATTATTTTCAAGCAAAACGGACTCGTCTATCTTTCCTATTTCCTGGTCGCCGTGGTTAGCTTCTTCCTGTTCAAAACACCGATGGGCCTTCGGCTCCGCGCTTGCGGGGAAAATCCCCGCGCGGCAGACACGGTCGGAATCAACGTCGCCCGGATGCGGTACGGAGCCTGTGCGGTCGGCGGTCTTTTTCTCGGGGTTGCCGGCGCATACTTGCCGCTCGTGATTTCGGGGTCGTACACGGACAATATTGTGAACGGAAGGGGATGGCTCGCCTTGATGCTGGTGATTTTCGGCCGTTGGGTTCCTCTTTGGTCATTTGTCGGCGCATTGCTGTTCGCTTATGTGGACGCCTTACAGTTTAAAGTCAGCGTCATCCCGCAATTCGCCAAAATCATTCCTCCCCAGTTTTTATTAATGCTTCCTTACATATTCGCAATGATAGTTCTGGTCCAAGTCGCTAAAGGTGCAGAGGGCCCTCGCGCGCTCGCGCGGTCCTATGACCGCGAAACCCGGGATTAAATCCATGCACGAGATTTTCCAGTCTTCCATTCAAGGAGAAGTGAAATGAAAAACAAATGGACACGCCGATTGCTCTTTACCACCGCTACAATTTTGGCTTTGTTGCTGGTCGTTCCCGGCGCCCCGGGGAGGGCGCTTGCCGCAAAAGCACACAAATTTGCGATCATCTTGCCGGGGCCCATTGAGGACGCGGATTACAACTTCCGCGGATATCAGGTCTCTCAGGACATTAAAAAGAAATTTAAAATCGCGACTTCTTATTCCGAGCGAATTTCTCCGGCGGACGCCGAGAGGGTGGCACGCGAGTACATCGCCTCCGGCTACACCATCGTCGGGTTTCACGGCGGACAATACATTCGTATCGTGAAAAAACTGGCTCCAAAATTTCCCGAAGTCAATTTCGTCATGGAAAGTTCGGGCAAGGGAAAAATTCCGAATAACGTTTGGAACGTCCACCGCCAATTTAACGAGGGTTTTTATCCCTTCGGCGTGCTCGCCGGCCTTGCCACGAAAACGAATAAAGTGGGAGTCATCGCGGGTATTCAGCTTCCAGATTTCAAGTCTTCCATCAACACCATTTCGGACGCTCTAAAAGCGACCAATCCGAAAGCGGAACTCGTTTTTGCCTTCACCGGGAACCAGAACGATCCGGTCAAGGCGCGCCAGACCGCCGAAGCCATGATCGCCAACGGCGTCGATTTTATTATCAACATGGTGAACCTGGGAGTATACGGGGTTGTCGAAGCCGCCAAGAAGGCGAAACGCAAGGTCCTGGTCACTACCTTCTATACCGACAAAACCGACAAGGCGCCCAAACATTTTGCCGGCACCCTGATCGTCGATTTCCGGCCTCCCTTCGCGAAAGCCGTGGGAGGAATCCTGAAAGGAAACCGGACGGGATACGTGCCCATGCGCCCCGGAAACGGTTTTAAGCTCCAATCTTTGGGCAATGTATCGGCCAAGGCCATCGCGAAAACCAAAGAGGCCTATGAAAAAGTCCGAACCGGGGCGATAAAACCCCGGCTTGAAATGAGAAAAGTCCGGTTGGCGAAATAACTAATATTTTCGTCCCGCTCCCGTTCCTCCGAAAGGGGGCGCGGGGGCGGGCGTTTTCGAATGGTGCAAGTCATGGCGGAAAAAATCGTCCCTCGCGTCGAAATGTACGGGATCAGAAAATCCTTCGGTGAAGTTGTCGCCCTCGACGGGGTGGATTTCGAGGCTGGAAAGGGAGAGATCCATGCCCTCCTGGGGGAAAACGGTGCTGGCAAGACTACGCTCATGAATATCCTGAGCGGCCTTTACCGCCTGGATGAGGGACAAATTTCAATCGACCGGAGGGAGGTTTCGATCCATTCTCCCAGGGACGCGATCAAGGCGGGCATCGGCATGGTGCATCAACATGTCGAACTCATCTCAAACTTCACCGCGCTTGAAAACATTTTGCTCGGACAAGAAAACTCCCGCTGGAAAATAAATCTGGACGCCCACCGGGAATCCGCGGAGAAACTTGCGGCGAACTACGGCTTGTCCATCCCCCTCAACGAACCGGTCAAATCGCTGCCGGCCGGAATTCAACAGAAGGTCGAAATCCTCAAGGCTCTTTATCATGGCGCGGACACCCTTATTCTGGATGAGCCGACGACCATGTTGACTCCCCAGGAAGTGGATGGTTTGTTTTCCACTCTCAAAGCTCTCGCCGAAGGCGGCCTGACGGTTATTTTCATCACGCACAAAATCAAGGAAGTCCTGGACAATTGTGATCAGATCACCGTTTTTCGGGGAGGCCGGAAAATCGATACGATCTCCCGAGAGGCCGCAAGCCGCGAAAAACTGGTTCAAATGATGGTGGGAGAGCGCGGCGCGCCGCCGGAAAACAAACGTCCCGCAGGTCTTTCGGCAGCGCTTGAAGGTTCACCTATCCTTTCTGTTCAAGGCATCAACACTTCGGCGGAATGGGGGGTTCCTCTCAACAACATCACATTAGAAATTCCCCGGGGACTCATCGTTGGCCTGGCCGGCATATCGGGAAATGGCCAAAAAGAACTGGCCGAGGCGATTGCAGGCCTCATTGAAATTGACGAGGGGGATATTCACCTCAATGGAACCGAAGTATCGAAGCTTTCGGTTTCCGCCCGAATCGCCCTGGGGATAAGTCTTGTTCCCCAGGATCGGATAGCAGAGGGAATCCTTCCAAGCCTCAGTCTTTCGGAAAATATTGTCCTTGGGCTTCATCCTCACATTTTCAAGCGGCGCGGGATTTTCGAGCAGGAAACTGCCAACGGACTGGGCAGAAACGCCATCCAGGAATTCAATATCCTGGCCAAAAACGAGCATGTCCCATCAGCACACCTATCGGGCGGAAACATTCAAAAGATGATCGTGGCCCGCTCGATGATGCTTTCCAATACCACAGGTAAAAATCTGATGATCGCAAATAACCCCACGCGCGGCCTCGACATCATGGCGGCATCATACGTTCACGGCCGCCTGGACGAACTTCGCACCCACGGGGCCGGGGTATTGTTGATATCTGAAGATTTAGATGAGCTATGTTTGATGTGCGACCAGATAATTGTGATCCATTCCGGGGAATTTTTCGGCTCCTTCGACGGGCCGGATTACGACATTTATCAAATTGGCGCTCTCATGACCGGACAAAAATCGGAGACGAGTTCATAGATGGCTAGTTCCGGCACGGAAGGGCTAAACGATTGGCGAAGAGCGGCCACCGAATTTGCGATCACCTATTCCACTGCGGCCGCATTATCCCTGATAAGCGGGGCGGTCTTTATAGTCGCCTTTGGAGGAGACGTATTCGTTGCGTTCGGAACCGTTCTTCATACATCACTCGGCACCTGGGGCGGATTCGCGCAAACCCTGAACAAGTTCTGCCCCCTTCTCCTCGGTTCGCTCGCGGTCGCCTTCGGAATGCGAGGGGGCCATTTTAATATCGGCGTGGACGGCCAGATATACGCCGGCGCCATCGGGATGACCGGAACTGCGTTCGCGCTGGAAGGGCTCAATCTCCCCTGGCCAATTTTCGTTCCGATCGGAATGCTGGGTGGCATCCTGACTGGCTGGTTCTGGGGTTTCATTCCGGGAATTCTTCGGGTTCGATACCGGGTAAGTGAAATATTCGTAACGGTAATGCTCAACTTCATCGCTCTATATCTGGTCGATTTCCTGACCAACGGACCGTGGAACGACCCCATGGCCGGGGAAGCCATCTCCCTTCCGATTCCGAATGCCTCCGTGTTGCCCCAGGTCATGCCGAAGTCCGGCGCCCATTTCGGATTCATCATCGCACTGGCAGCCGCGGTCGGCCTCTATTTTCTCATGACCCGAACCATCATCGGTTTCGAAGTCCGCGCGGTGGGTGATAACCCCAGGGCGGCCCGCTTTGGTGGAATCAACGTTAACCGGGTTACCCTGATCATCATGCCGACCTGCGGCGCCCTGGCGGGACTCGCCGGTGCCATTGAGGTCTCGGGATTTCACCAGAGCCTCCTACTCGGCATCACAGGCTCCGAAGGCGCGCCAAACTACGGGGCGATGGCCATTCTCATCGCGGTCATCGGCCGCAACAACCCGCTGGGAGTCACGGTGGCAGCCGCCGTATTCGCAGTCCTGCTGGCGGGTTCCGATTCTCTCCAGCGCAGCATCGGTCTCCCCGGCGCGGCGGTATTTGTCTTTCAGGCCATCATTGTTTTGACCGTTCTATTCGTCGAGGCACGCCGGAACATTTCGGCCAAGTAAACCCCGCCGGGCCCCTCTATTTGAACCGCCAAATACCCGTTCCATTATTCGGCTCGAACAACGGCCGCGATGGGCCCGCCGCCGGGAGGGCCTTGATGCTCCGCGCCGCCGGACACATACACCATCGGATCGCCAACCACGGAGGAGACCACAGCGTTCACGACCGACCGGGCGTGCCGCGTATTGTTGATGTCCGAATCGTCCAGCATTGTGTGCCGACGACTGCGGATCAAGCCATCGGGGGATGCCTCGCATTTCGCGAAGACGTTGACTATTTTATCGCGTTGGCCGGGGGACAGCGCCCAATCAAATGGAATCCCGGCATTCACGATGGCATCGCGAACCGCGTCTCGATCAATGGCATCCTTCATGACGCTGTGACCAACGAACAGATTTCCGCCCCAAGCTGGGCTGTTTCCAATTATCATGACCTCGTTGCACATCAGTTCGATCCCAGCCGAAGTGGAGGCAACACCCGACTGAAGTGACCAGTCGTGACAAATGACATCGTCATTCAACTCGCTCTCTTCCACTTCACCAGCCGCGAGGGCCACTCCAAGCGCCGAGGCACCACGCGAATATCCCATGGATTTGTATGTGTCCTCGATACAAACTGTTTTTTCGCGCTTAAAAGCGTCAGAGATCCGATCTCCGGTGAGCAGCGGACATTTCACTTGGACGAAATGCAGATCCGCCGCGCTTTCTATTTGTGCCTCCTCCATCAATTTCCTGACGAGTTCGGCCGTTACATGGACTTGGGGCATCCTGCCCATTTCTTCGGGAAGAAAGTCCCTCGTATGCCCCGATGCGATGGCCAGGCGCTTGGAGCTTCCGTCTCCTTGGCCGCTTTTAGATCTCGCGAACACAGAAAAATGGGGAGTCATTACCCCTTCAGTTCCACCGGACATAATCAACGCAATTTGCTCTTCGACTTGTTCGCGCGTTACTCCCATCGTTCCCGAAAAATAATCGGCCAGCACGAAGTTACTGAACCCCCGGGAAAAATCATTGACGCACCCGTTTCCTTCTGTTTTCCCCATAATGCAGATAACATCTTCTGGCCGGCATTTGCCATCTTCGATTAGAGCGACTACTCCAGAGATATCATCTGGGGAATCCATCGACACGCGGTACAAATCAGCCTGCATATTCAACCCCCCTTTCGTTTCAAAATGCACCCAATCGGGAATATGAAATATTAATAATTCCCTATCCTGGGAAAGCGAATTTCAATCTAATAACCCGGAGAAGATACTTACTCTAAAATCAAGGCCCTTACCCATTCTGATAAGAATAGATCGATTTAATCAGAAAACTCTGAAGTAGTCAGGTGAAAAAATCAATAGCAGCACCTAGAATACACACCTGCATTGAGCGCATTGTGAAGGTTTCCAATCCGTTTACAATGCCGTCCCGTGCTCCACAATTAATGCCCCCTGAAATTTCAATGTATTGAAGTTTGATAAATCGCCATTGAAGCAGGAATTTAAGATTCGAACGTGTAATTGGACAGAAATGGATCGCCTTTTCGATGCCTAATAAATCCCTGAGGACTGGAATGAAGCGCAATTTTCTCAAGTGTCAACTCCTGCCCGAAAGGGATATCAGGAATCTTTTGTTTCAATAATCGAAAATACATGTATTTTTCGTACCTTGAATTCGTGGCAACTGAGTTATTATGATCGTTAAGACTACTTTTTTAGAAATATTCGCATTCGATAAAAATTAATCGGTACAATTTAGGGGCATTGTGAAATGACGTTAGAACTATTTGTAAATGGGACTTTGATGAGAGGCTTGGAGTTGCATCAGAATCTCGAAGGTGCGGAATATTTGGGTGAGTTCTTGACCGAGCCTTGTTATCGTCTTTATTCAATCGATGATGTTCACCCGGGCATGTTTAAGGTTGTGGAAGGCGGTGTCGCAATTACAGGGGAAATTTACCGCATGAGCGAAGAGATATGGCGGCGCGTCGAAGACGGCGAGCCCCCGCATCTTTATTGTGGGCCCGTAAATTTGGACAACGGCCAAATCGTCAACGGCATTTTATTCCCGCAGGAAATTGCCGAAGATAATCACAAGGACATTTCTGAATTTGGCGACTGGCGCAAATATATCTCATCGCAAAAAACATAATGCGCTCTCAGGTTCCTTGTTAAGTTTTTTTGGGCCGAGAGGAGCGGGCAAACATACCAAGTTGCTTGAACAAGCGTGACATATTTGACACCGCTATCCACGGAGTCAAAACATCGCGAACAAATCTAGAAAGGGTGGTCAATGGCATTCAATCGATTATTAACACAAGGATCGCCCACAAGGAAGTCCGGCATAGGCCAAATTGGTACCGGAATTACCCGGGCAACAATGGCCTGCTTTACAAAAACTATTTTATCATTGTTGGAGACACGAATTGAGCAAACTATCCTATTGGAGTGCGCCTAATGGCTAAAGAATCACTAACCGCCGTCATTGCAGTTGGAGGCAACTCTCTAATTGTGGATGAATTTCACCAGGCCATTCCCGACCAATATGAGGCGGCAGTAAACACGGTCAAAAGGATCGTAGATATAATGGAGGCTGGCTGGAATATCATCGTCACCCACGGCAGTGGGCCCCAAGTCGGCTATATAATGCGAAGATCGGAATTAGCAATAAAGGAGGTCGCTCCCGTCCCGATGGATTATGCTGGTGCCGATATCCAAGGGTCTGTCGGTTATATGTTTCAACGTGCCCTTTACAATGAGTTTGCGAAGCGCGGCTTAAACCGAAAAGCTGTTGCTGTGGTTAGTCAGGTTTTAGTTGCCCATGAAGACCCCGCCTTCAAAAATCCAACTAAGCCGATTGGACCACAAATGGATGAAACCACCGCCAAAAAGCGCGCGGATACAATCGGCTGGACAGTAAAGGACGATGCCGGACGTGGTTGGAGGCGAGTCGTCCCTTCTCCGGCACCGCGGGAAATTCTAGAACTTGAACAAATCAAACTTTTAGCCGACCACGGATTTGTCGTCATTGCTTGTGGCGGTGGAGGCATCCCAGTTATCGAAAATGAGAAAAATTACCTGGTTGGTGTAGAGGCGGTTATTGATAAAGATTTAGCTTCTAGCCTTCTTGCCATTGATCTCAAAGCGGACGTTTTTATCATAACCACCGGTGTGGATCGTGTGGCAGTGAACTTCAACACGCCGGAAGAAAAATGGTTGGATTCAATAAGTTTAGATCGTGCACGCGAGCTATACGAAGCCAATCAATTCGATCCAGGGAGCATGGGTCCAAAAATATTAGCCATGATCAAGTATCTCGAAAGCGGCGGAGCGAAAGGCATTATCACAAATCCCGATAACCTTACACGGGCACTTGAAAATCAATCGGGCACTCATTTTTTTACCAGATAAACATCAGAGGTATTGTCAGAGAAAATTGAATGATCGCGTCCTGTCCAAAAACTCACCCGAACCTATGCCGCCTCGCGGTAATAATATTTGAGCATTCCTCCAAGCCGCTCACGACAGCAAATTTCTGCACCTCTCTTTCGAGCGTCCCTCTCAGGTTCAATCAGGCGGTTGTTTAGTCCTTGATGGTTTCGCTCCCCGTGATAGTGAGCCACGTAAGCAAAAACCGCTCGACGGAGTGAACTCTCGGAAAAAAATATCATCCTCCCAAGGCACTCCTGTTTGATCGATAGGACGAATCGCTCGGCATAAGCATTCAGGTTGGGCGATCTCGGCGGCAATCGAAGAACATTCGTCCCGGATTCCTCCAGGAGACTTCGAAATCCTTCGCCGTACTTCCTGTCGCGATCTATGATGAGAATGCGTTTCCCCGCCAAAAAGCCACCAGATACATCGGTGAGATTGCGGCCGACCTGCATCATGAATGCAGTATCAGGCTCGGAGCTTAACCCCGCGACCTCAACGCGGCGGGTCGATAGTTCCACGACAATCAATACGTAATACGTAACAAGACGCCCCAGGATGGCAACTTCAACCGTGAAAAAGTCCATGGCCGCAAGGCTCTCCCAGTGGGCTTTCAGGAATGTGCGCCAGGGCGTTCTTTTACCTCTTTCGGGGGCAGGTTCAATGCCATTTTCTTTAAGGATGTTCGCGATGGTGGTTCTGGATACCATATATTCCAGATTCGCCAACGCACCTCGAATTCGGGTGTATCCCCAACCCGGATTCTCCCGGGCCAACCTGACCACCAGCTTGGCGATCTCGGCCATGACCCGCGGCCTGCCAGGCCCTCTCTTTGCGCTGTAGTCCCACTTTTTCGCGATCAGTTTCCGGTGCCAGGCAAGGATCGTATCGGGTGAGGCGATAGATGCTACTTTTCCCAGGAGCTTCCGACCGAGCGCTTTTCCCTTCACGGCAAGCCTTCGTCGTTCATTATCTGTAAATCGAATCCTCTTGCCGTGATACTTTCCTTTGAGGATGCGATTCTCTTCAATCAGGTAGTCGATCACCCTTAGCTGGTGCCGATTCACCCAGCCAGATAAAGTGATGAGGAGGAATTCCCACGGCTGCAGGGCTTTACTCATAGGGCGGACGTTCCCTTTTCCAGGTGGTTAATGATGCATCATCATCGCATCACAGCCTCCCGCAGAAAAGGGACTTGGGACTCAGTTGAATTTTTGGACAGGACGAGACCCAACCTTTGAGAATCCGCCGAAGGTGGCTCTCGGTCAATGGAATCATGTGATCCAGGCATTCCCGCCGCATCGAGCCAATTGCTCTCTCGCAGATCGAGTTCGCCTTTGGACTTCGGTACGGAGTCCTGAGAACGCGTAATTCCATGTTTTCTAAAAAGCCGTCTAATTCTTTCGAAAACACTCTTCCCCTGTCGTGGATCACGAATCGGTACCTGTGATCGGATGGGATCGCCTGCTGCAGCTGCTGCATGGTCCACTCGGATGTGGGGTGCGAGGTGACATTACAATGCAAAATCCGCCTGGACCCATGTTCCAAGATGACGAACACATAAATGGTCCGGAACATTACTGTGACGACAACAAAGAAGTCACATGCCAGGATTGCTCCA
>JAVEPB010000248.1 GCA_030922375.1 bacterium
GGGGCTGGGATTCGTTACCGAAAGCCGCCGGTTTTATCCGAAAAGAGAAATGGCCTCCTCCCTGCTCGGGTTCGTTGGTGTTGACGAAAACGGGCTGGCCGGGGTCGAGTTGGCCCGCGACGCGGATATGAAGGGGAAGCCCGGCCGGATCCGAATCGAACGAGACGCAAGAGGACGTTCGGTCCATCCCGAGGCCACCGTTGTCGCCCAATCCGATCCCGGCGCGGACATCCGTCTGACGGTGGACGAAGTGATCCAGTACATCGTCGAAAAAGAGTTGACGCTCCAGCTCGAACGCTCGGGCGCGCGGAGGGCTATCGGCGTGATGGTGGAACCGACCACCGGCCGAATTCTTTCGATGGCCACCGTCCCGGGCTACAACCCCAACACCTACGGCAGCTACAAACCCGAGCGCTGGAAGCAAGATGCCGTCCAGAATATCTACGAGCCGGGTTCGACATTCAAGATCATTACGGCGGCCGCCTACCTGGATTCGGGCGGAAAATTGAGCAAGAGCTATTTCGCGGAGAACGGTAGATTTCCGATCGGGAAAAGTCATCTTGTCCTCCGCGATCACAAGAAATACGGATGGTTGACGGCCGAGGGTGTGATCGTGAACTCCTCGAACATCGGCACCTACAAGATGGCCATGGACGTAGGGGCGCCGCGGATCCACCGGATGGCCCGCCGGTTCGGTTTCGGTTCGAAGAGCGGGATAGATTTTCCAGGAGAGGCAAAAGGGATACTCCGGCCGGTGAAACGCTGGTCGAGCACATCGCTCGCCTCGATCTCCATCGGGCAGGAAGTCGGTGTGACGCCGCTTCAAATGGTGATGGCCGTGGCGGCGGTGGCGAATGGCGGCCTCATGAATCGGCCCCGGATTGTCGAGGCCGTTGAAAAAATTGGCCTGTTCCGGAGGCGGATCGGGGCCTCGCCGCCAAAGCGTGTGATCTCCGTCTCTCATGCGAGAAAGCTCGTCGAGGTTCTCAGAAAGGTGGTCACTCACGGGACGGGAGCGTCCGCGGAGGTTCCCGGCTACGGCGCCGCCGGAAAAACGGGAACCGCGCAAAAGGCGGAACCGGGCATCAGGGGCTACAGCAAGACAAAATTCATCACATCTTTCGCCGGTTTCATTCCTCATAAAGACCCCCGTATCGCTCTCCTCGTCGTCTTTGATGAGGGAAAGATCAGGGGTGCGGCATGGGGGTCGACTATCGCCGCGCCGGTTTGGAAGCGAATCGCGTGGCAGACAATGCGCTATCTCAGGGTGCCGCCCGAGGGCGCCAAGGTCGTAAACCTGCAAGACGAAATATTGCCTTCGGGCCGCCAGGCGCGGGCCGAGAGGGTCTCGTTTGGCGAAAGAGCATTTCGCATGGTGGAGAGGGTTCGGGAGGTGCTTCACGACCGCCCGGTTAATCCGAGGCAAATGGAGCGGGCGCGTTGAGCGTGAGTGTGATGACAGAAAACCGGAGAGCTTTCCTCCTTGAGTTGGCCCAGGCGATCCCGGGCGCGCGAATCGAGGGCGATGGGGGCGCGGAGGTTAGCGGAGTGGCATTCGACTCGCGCCGCGCCGGCCCGGGGGATCTATTCGTCGCGGTGCCGGGCTTCGAGGCGGACGGGCATGATTTCGCCGCCGCCGCGGTTGCGTCGGGCGCCGCCGCTCTCGTCCTGGAACGGTTGGTGGATGATATCCCGGATGTTCCCTTCCTCCTGGTTCCCTCCTGCCGAGAGGCGATGGCTCTAATCGCAGACGCTTTCTATGGTCATCCCTCCGGGGACCTGGCCCTTACCGGGGTGACCGGGACGAACGGAAAAACGACGACAGCGTTTTTGATTGACGCCATTTTAAGGGCGGCGGGCCGTGTCACCGGCTTGATGGGGACTATTCATTACCGCGTGGGGAGCGAGATTATCGCTAATCCCAGGACGACCTCCGAGGCCCCCGACCTTCAGTATTATCTGGCCGAGATGCTCGAGGCGGGGGCGAGGCATGCCGTGATGGAGGTTTCGAGCCATGCCCTGGAGCTTCAGCGTGTTCTGGGATGCTCGTTCAAGGCCGCGGTGTTCACCAACCTGACGCAGGATCATCTCGACTTTCACGGGGACATGGAAAGCTATTTTCATGCCAAATTGCGTCTGTTCACGGAAATGGCCCCTGAAGTTTCGGTTTTGAATACGGACGACCCGTTCGGAAAAGAAATTGCGTCCGAGGCAGTTGGTGATGTCAGAAGCTATGGCTTCTCCGGCGAGGCGGATGTGAAAGCCGAGGGGCTTTCCGTCACCGCCGGGGGAATGGATTTCGAACTGACTTATCCCGGGGGGCGGGAGAAGATCGAATCTTCGCTCACCGGACACCACAATGCGAGCAACATCCTCGCTGCTTCCGCGGCTTGTATGGCGTTGGGGCTAGCTCCCGGAGAGATCGCCGAGGGGGTGCGCACGCTGGAAAACGTGCCGGGCCGCTTCGAGAAAGTGGATCTGGGGCAGCCTTTTCTCGTGGTCGTCGATTACGCCCACACCGAGGACGCCCTTGCGCGGGTGCTGGAGGTCGCTCGGCCGGTGACGAAAGGCCGCCTTTTGACGTTGATGGGCTGTGGCGGGGACCGCGATCGGAGAAAACGGCCGTTGATGGCGGCGGCGGCGCTCCGGGCGAGCGATCGGGTGTTCATGACCTCCGACAATCCCCGGACGGAAGACCCGGAGGCCATTCTTCGCGAGATGGAAGCGGGCGCCGACCTCGTTGAGAGGGGAAGGGAGCGCTCGTGCACCATAGTGGATCGGCGCGAGGCGATTCAGAGCATCGTTGCCGAGGCCCGCAGTGGCGACACCGTGGTAATCGCCGGAAAAGGACACGAAACCTACCAGGAAATCGGAAACCGGCAATTGCCGTTTGACGATTGCGAGGTGGCGCGTGAGGCGCTGCGTCTTTTGGGGTTTGGGCAGTGATGCTGGCGGATAAGACAGCGGGATTCACCGCGATTGAAGTCGAAGAGGCGGTTTCGGGGAGCTTGGTGCGGGGCGAGGGCGAAATGAAGGTATCAGGAGTGAGCACGGACTCGCGTTCCCTGCAAACGGGTGAACTTTTTGTTCCGATCTCCGGGCCGAATTTCGACGGCCACGATTTCATCAAGACCGCTTTCGAGAGCGGGGCCGCGGGGTGCCTCGCCGGGCGGGGGCGTTCGCGGGAGGAGCCGGAGGGCGGCTTTATCGTGGAAGTGGAGGACACCCTCGGGGCGTTGGGCGATCTTGCCCGGTACCACAGGGGGCGGTTTGAACTGCCCGTTGTTGCGGTGACCGGGAGCAATGGAAAAACCACGGCCAAGGAAATGATCGGCGCGATCCTGGCCGAGGGGGCCGAAACGCTGAAGTCAGAGGGGAATCTGAACAATTTCATCGGCTTGCCGCTCCAGGTGCTCGGGCTGGGCCCGGAGCATGAACGGGCGGTTTTCGAAATGGGAATGAACCGTCCGGGGGAGATTCGCCGCCTGGCGGAAATCGCGGCGCCCACTGTCGCCGTGATTACATCGGTGGCGCCGGTTCATATCGAGGGGCTCGGTTCGATTGAGGCCGTCCGCGATGCGAAGGGAGAGCTCCTCGAGGAAATGGGAACGGGCGGCGTGGCCGTCCTGCCTGGCGAAGATACTCAGTGCGCCGTTCTGGCCGACCGGTTTAGGGCGCAAGGGGGACGCGTTCTTACATTTGGTTTCGAGGCGAAAAACGATGTCTGCGCGGCTGACGTTCAGCTGTCGGAACGCGGGGAGGTCTCTTTTCGAATCCGAATCGGCGGCGGGGAGGAGGAAGTCCGTCTGCCAGTGGTGGGGCGCCACAACGCCCTGAACGCATTGGCGGCCGCGGCCGCGGCATCGGAGCTTGGAAGCCCGCTTGAAGAAATCGTCCGAGGCCTGGAGGAGGCGGCTCCCCCGGCCATGCGGCTAGGCGTCGAGGAGCTTTCGGGAGGGGTTTTCCTTCTGAACGACGCCTATAACGCGAACCCAACCTCGGTCCGCATGGCGATCGAAACGGTGTGCGAACTCAAGGGGCCGGGTCGGGCCTTCGCGGTTTTGGGTGACATGAGGGAGCTGGGAGCTTTTGAGGAGTTCGCTCACGCGGAGGTTGGTCGCGCGGCCGCCGGCGCGGATCTTGATTTTCTGGCCACTGTCGGTCCGGCGATGCGGCTGGCCGCGAACGAGGCCCACCGGGCGGGGATGGCGATTGATCGGGCGGAGGTTTTTTCTTCTCCCGAGGAGGCCGCCGCCTGGGTGGCGGAGCGGGCGATGCCCGGCGATTGGGTGCTGATCAAGGGCTCGCGTTCGATGGCGATGGAGCGCGCGGTGGAGGCGTTGAGGGGCTGATGTTCTATGAATTCACGGTCTATCTAAGCGAATGGGTTTCGGCCTTCAGCGTCTTTAGATTCATCACCTTTCGGGCGGCGGTGTCTGTCATGTTCGGCATGGTTTTATGCCTTGTGCTCGGACCGGTCCTGATCCGGATACTCAAGCGGCGCCAGATCGGAGAGGAGATACGGGACGACGGCCCTCAAAGCCATTTTTCCAAGGCCGGAACCCCGACGATGGGCGGGTTGCTGATTCTCTTCAGTTCTATCTTGTGTGTTTTCCTTTGGAATGATCTCAGCAACCGTTTCGTCTGGCTGGTTTTATTCGTCCTGGCCGCATTCGGTTGTCTCGGTTTCGCGGACGATTATCGCAAGGTCATTCTCAAGGATAAAAAGGGGGTCACTCCCCTGCGCAAGTTCGTGATTCAGGGCCTCATCGGCCTTATCGCGGGTTATGCGCTTTACAGCGGCGGGGTCGAGCCTTCGTTTCCGTCCGTGGTGATGTTTCCCTTTTTCAAGAACCTCCAGCCCGATATCGGCTTCTGGTATGTGCCCTATGCGGCCCTTGTGATCGTGGCCACGAGCAATGCCGTCAACCTCACCGACGGGCTCGACGGTCTGGCCATCGGTCCCTTTATCGTTGCGGCCGGGGCTTATCTCGTTTTTAGCTATGTCGCGGGGCATGCGGTGATCTCCCGCTATTTGCTCGTACTGCCGGTCCGCGGGGTGGGCGAGCTCGCCATCGTGTGTGGTGCGCTGTTCGGCGCGGGGTTGGGGTTTTTGTGGTTCAACGCCTACCCGGCGCAGATTTTCATGGGCGACGTGGGCGCATTGCCCCTGGGCGCGGCGCTGGCCGCCATCGCCCTTTCCATCAAGCAGGAAATTCTGCTCTTTCTGGTGGGCGGATTGTTCGTTCTCGAAGCGCTTTCGGTCATTGTCCAAGTGACCTCCTTCAAGACCACGGGCCAGCGAGTATTCCGCATGGCCCCGCTTCATCACCACTTCGAGGAGAAGGGGTGGTCCGAGCCGAAGGTGACCGTGCGTTTCTGGATAGTCGCGGTGGTTTTGGCGTTGCTGAGCTTGAGCACGCTGAAATTAAGATGACTAGCGCCGTGCTTTCTCAGGGGTCTCGAGTATGGGCCGAGGATATTCCCTCCCGTCGCGCCGTTGTCATGGGGATGGCCCGGACGGGCCGGGCGGCGGCGGCGGCCCTGGCAAGAAGGGGAGCGAAGGTGGTGGCGACCGATATGAATGAGCCCGCCGGTTTGGCCGGGGAGCTTCCCCCGGGGGTCGCTCTCGAATTGGGTGGCCACAGCGAGGAGACGTTTCGCGGGTGCGATCTCCTCGTCGTGAGTCCGGGTATTCCGGCGACGAATCCATTTATCGCCGCCGCGCTCGATGGAGGAGCCGAGGTGATCACGGAGATCGAACTTGCCTCCCGGTTGACCTCGACTCCCATCGCCGCTGTCACGGGTACGAACGGAAAGACGACGACGACCGCCATGCTGAGCGGCATTCTGAATGAGGCGGGCATCAAAGCTCCCGTCGGAGGAAACATCGGCAGGCCGATGACCGAAATGGTCGAAGAGGAAGGAGACCAGGCCGATGTATTTGTCTGCGAGGTGAGCAGTTTCCAGCTCGAATGGTCGCCTACGCTGCGGCCCCGGGTGGCGGTCATGACGAACATCACGCCCGACCATCTCGATCGCCATCCCGATCTGGGCGAGTACGCGGCGCTGAAGGCCCGCCTGTTTTCAAACCAGGGCCCGGAGGACGCCAAGGTGGTGAACGGGGACGATCCCCTCACCGCCCGTTATCTCGGCGGGGGAGCCCAGCAAGCGTTTTCGTTCAGCCGGAAAGCGGCCCCCCGGCAGGGCGCCTGGGCCGAAAAGGGAGAAATCTACATCCTCATGGGCGGAGAGCGGGAGCGGGTGTGCGCGGTCGATGACCTTTCGGTCCCGGGAGTTCACAACCTTGAAAATTTCCTCGCGGCCTGCGCGGCCGCCCGGTTTTTGGGGGTGGGTGTCGCGGAGATGGCCCGCCTGGCCCGGAAGTTCGAGGGGTTGCCGCATCGAATGGAGGTCGTTTCGAGGTCCGGCGGTGTGACGTGGATAAACGACTCGAAGGGAACAAACGCCGGTGCGACGGCGATGAGCCTGATGAGTGTCGAGGGCGGTGTTTTGCTCATCGCGGGTGGGACGGACAAGGGAGGCGATCTCTCACCCCTTCTGGGGCCCATGCGGGAGCGAGTGCGGAAATTGTTCCTGATAGGAGAGGCGGCCGATCGGTTCGCCGCTTTTTTCGAAAGCGCGATCCCCGTGGAACGCTCCGGCACGCTGGGCGAAGCGGTGCGCCGGGCCGCCGCGGAAGTCCGGAGGGGTGAAACCGTTCTGCTCTCTCCGGCGTGCTCGAGTTTCGATCAGTTCAGGGATTTCGAACATCGCGGCGATGTATTTCGCGAGCTCGCCAGGGCCGTTTCGGGAGGGGTGGAATCGTGAACCGGAGCGGAATCGACCTTGTCATTTTTTCCTGTGCCGTGGGGCTCATGGCTTTCGGGATCGTCATGATCTACAGCACGACCAATATCCTTGGCCTGGATCGGCATGGAGATCAATACCATTTCGTGAAGCGCCACGTCATGTGGGCGGGAATCGGAGTGGGCCTGATGCTTCTTTTCGCAAGGATGGACGTCCGAAGACTCAGGTGGCTGGCGTTCCCCGTCCTTGTGCTCTCGGTTGTAGGACTGCTGATGGTATTCGTTCCCGGTCTCGGAAAAGAAGCGGGGGGGGCCCGGCGGTGGATAGCGGTGGGGCCGGTAACTTTTCAGCCGACGGAATTCGCCAAGTTCGGACTTGTTTTCTTTCTGGCGCATTTTCTTACCGTCAAGGGGGAGCGCCTCGGAAATTTGAAATTCGGCTTTCTTCCGCCGGTGGTATTCACGGGTCTGGTGCTCGTGTTGGTCCTCGCTCAGCCCGACCTGGGGACGGCGATTTTGATCGCCACCGTCGCCGGAATGTTGCTCTTCATGGCGGGAGCGAGGTGGTGGCACCTTGGGAGCTGTGCCGTATTGGTATCGCCGGTTCTCTACGGGATGATTTTTACCGTCCCCTGGCGAAAACAACGGATACTGGCATTTCTGGATCCCTTTTCATCCGCTCAAAACGCAGGCTACCAACTCGTTCAATCCCTCCTTGCCATGGCCCGGGGGGGGATATCGGGAACGGGGCTTGGCGAGGGAAAGCAAAAACTATTTTATCTGCCCGAGCCTCACACGGATTTCATCTACGCGGTCGTGGGCGAGGAACTCGGGCTTATCGGCGGGTTGGCCGTGGCCGCCGTATTCGCGGTCATTCTCTACCGGGGGCTCGGTGTGGCGGCGCGATGCCCGGACTCATTCTCGGGGCTCCTTTCCGCTGGGGTGACGCTGGTTATCGTCATCCAGGGTCTGCTCAACATGGCTGTTGCGGTGGGGCTGGTTCCCACGACGGGGGTTCCCCTTCCCTTGGTCAGTCTGGGCGGAAGCTCGCTCGTTATGACGCTTGCTGCTCTCGGCCTTCTGCTGTCCGTGGCGGCCAGGGAAACGGTGTCTGAGCCGAAGCAGGGGCCCCGCAAGGACGCTTCAAAAGGGCCGGAACTCATTTTCGGCTGGTCCTCCGGTAAAGGGAGTTGAACGAGATGCGGTTACTGATAGCGGGCGGCGGAACGGGCGGTCATCTATATCCGGGAATCGCCGTTGCCCGGGCCTGGCTGGCGCAGAGTCCCGAGTACCGCGTTCTGTTCGTGGGTACGAGCAGGGGGATTGAAGCCCGCGTGCTGCCCATGGAGAAGCTGCCGCTTGAAACGATACCGGCGGCGGGACTCGTTGGACGCTCGTTTCTTCAGAAAGTGAAGGCCGTTTTCATGATGACCCGCGGGGTGATTCAGTCGATGGGCATCATCGGCCGCTTCAGGCCGAACATCGTTCTGGGCGTGGGCGGTTACGCCAGCGCGCCCACCGTTATGGCCTCCTGGTTGAGGAGACGGCCTATCGTTCTCCTCGAGCAGAATGTCATGCCGGGAGCCGCGAATCGTTTCCTCTCGGGGTTCGCCGAAAAGGTGGCCACCTGTCTCCCGGGCGCGGCGAAATATTTTGCGCAAGAGAAGGTTGTCGAAACGGGGATGCCCCTCCGGGAGGAAATTACAATGGCGGTCCCCCGGCAAGACTCTTTTTGGGAGGGACCGCTCCGGGTTCTCGTGTTCGGAGGCTCCCAGGGAGCCAAGGCGATAAACACCGCCGTGGCCGAGGCGTTGGGCCATCTTGAGGGGATAGCGGGCGACGTCGAATTTGTCCATCAAACGGGAGAGGGCGATCTCGAGCGGGTCCGCGAGGCGTATGAGGGAGCTGGCGTTAAAGGTGAGGTCGTTCCGTTCCTTTATGACATGGCCGAGCGGTACCGGTGGGCGCATCTGGTGGTGGCCCGATCCGGGGCCATGACGGTGGGAGAGGTAACGGCGATGGGTCTGCCATCCTTCCTGGTTCCGCTTCCAATCGCCACGCATGGACATCAAGAGGCGAAC
>JAVEPB010000249.1 GCA_030922375.1 bacterium
CACGTTGCGAAGCCGTTCGCTTCCTGCCTCGGGAACAAGGGTAAAGCCGGTTCTGCGAACGCGGGCAATCTCGGCGAGCAATTCCGGGTCCATGGCGCCAACACGCAGGGAGGGAAGCGAAATAGAGGTGTTGATCGGGGCCAGGCGCTCCATCAACCGCGGGACAAGGCCTTTAAGTGGTTGATAGTCGGCGATGCACAATGAGGAAAGGCTGAGTTCCTCGTAGCCGGTATTCAGAAGCGATTCCTCGGCAAGTGCCATGACATCGGATGGGTCCCGGTCACGAACGGGCCGGTAGACCATGCCGGCATGACAAAAGCGGCAACCTCGGGTGCATCCGCGCTGGACCTCCAGTGTCACACGGTCGTGAACAATCTGGGTGTAGGGAACAATGGGTTTCGTCGGGTGGGGCGAGTGGTTGAGGTCCTCGAGAAGGCGCGAGAGGACGCGTTTTTTTGTTCCCGAAACTTGTTTAATCTCAAGGAGTTGCCCTTTTTCTCCGTACCCGGGCTCGAAGTGGGAGGGAACGTATATCCCGGAGATATCACCAAGGCGCTCTAAAAGCGCCCGGCGCGTCTCTCCCGAGGACCGCCATTTTTGGTGGACATCGACAATTTCCTGAAAAATTTCCTCGCCGTCACCAAGCGCGACGGCGTCGAAAAACGGGGCCATGGGCTCGATGTTGAAAACGACTGGGCCGCCGGCGACTACGAGCGGGTCGTTTTGGCTCCGGTGGGCTGAACGCCTGGGAATTCGGGCAAGGTCGAGGAGGCGGACGACGTTGCTGGCCGAGAGTTCGTAGAGTAGCGAAACCCCAAGGATGTGAAATTCCCGCACCGGCTTCCGACTTTCAAGGGAGGCGAGAGGCACTCCCAATTCCCTGAGTTTGTCCTCGAAATCCTCCCAGGGCATGAAAACCCGCTCCGCGGCGATATCATCCCGCTCATTCAGCAGATGATAGAGAATCCGGATGCCGTTATGAGACATCCCGACTTCGTAGGTGTCCGGAAATGCAAGCGCAACATGATTTTTCACCCGGTTCAAGTCCTTCCGGATGACATTCACCTCGTTGCCCAGATAGCGCGAGGGCTTTTCTATGAACGGAAAAATATCCCGAGAATAATCCACATATTCAGAGGCCACGCATAAACTCCGTCAAAAAAAGTTTCGGCTGCTCAGCTTCCGGTGAAGGCCTGCCGCCGCAGCTTATGGGTCTGATTCAAGCATTTTCATATTGGCTGAAACCTTGAATTATTACAACACTGCCGCCGAACTCCGGGGCGGGGATTTTCATGATAAGTCTTTGATTGATAGATAGTTATAAAGACTGGTAGAACGGGAGCGAACTCCTCCGCCTGATTCGGACGTTTAGCACCAACCCCACGGCGATAAACGAGGTCAATGAGGCGCTTCCGCCGTAGCTGACAAAGGGCAGGGGTATGCCCACGATGGGAAATATCCCCAGGGTCATCCCAATGTTCAGCATCGTATATAAAAAGAAGGAAGTCCCCACTCCGACGGCGATTAGCGTCCCCTCCCTGTCGGCGGCATTCAGGGCAGTGTGGAAACAGCGTTGGACGAAAACCAAAAACAGAATCAACAGAACGGCTCCACCCACGAAACCCAGTTCCTCGCTCAGCACTGAAAATATGAAATCCGTATGCTTTTCCGGGAGGAAATGCAGCCGGCTTTGCGTCCCTTGTAGCAGTCCCTTCCCCCAAATCTCTCCGCTGCCCACCGCAATCTTGCTTTGCATGCTCTGATACCCGGCCCCCAGAATATCGGCATCCGGATTGAAAACCGTCAGAATTCGTCTTTTTTGGTAATCCTTCAGAAATAACCAACCGACCGGTAAAACGGCGACGCCGGCCGAAGCCAGATAGAGCAGTACCCGCCTCTCCATCCCCACGACGAGAACCATCACCACCGCGATCATCAAAATCGTCATCGCGGTTCCGAGGTCCGGCTGCCTGGCCACGAGACCTACGGGGATGATGACCAAAATAAAAGGAATAATCAGGTCCCGGAATTTTAGGGGCTCGGTGGATTCCCGTGTTCCAAAGTAGCGGGCTATCACCAGGATGACCGCCAGTTTCGCCAGCTCGGATGGCTGCACGCGAATAGGACCCATGACAATCCATCGCTTGGCGCCGTACACAACTTTGCCGATAACGAAAACCAAAACGAGCGATGCAACCACAACCGCATAAAAAAAATAGGAAAGCTTTGAGATCGTGTGGTAGTCGAAAACGAGGATGATGGAGAGAAGAGAGAGGCCGAGGGCGGACCACAGCGCTTGTTTCCAGTGAAGGGCGTTGGCCAGAAAAACGGCGTTGGAATGGATGGCGCTGAAAATCATCAAGACCCCGAATCCGGAAAGCCCGATTATCGAGATGACCATTAGCCAATCAATTTGCCCGAGGACTCTGCGGAAAGGGGTGAGTGGTGTCAGTGAAGTATCGATGCCCCTCATGGAGCGATTCCTCCAGGTGTGTTCCGTCTGAAGGTGGCTCGGCGCAGGAATTCATCGGCCGAGGCCAGAACCTTTTTCGATTTTTTTACTTTCAGATAGGAGGCGATTAACTTCCGCGCCATGGGTGAGAAAAAGGAACCGGCTCTTCCCGCGTGTTCTCCTAGTATTGCAACGGCTATCTGGGGGTTCTCGAACGGTGCGTAGGCGACAAACCAGCCATGGTCCCGGAACTTGCGGGGCAGCGATTCGGGTTTTCTCTTTCGTCCGGTGATAGAAAGGCGCACCGTTTGGGCTGTTCCGGTCTTGCCCGCGACCCCGATGCCCGGGATAGCCGCTTTTCTGGCGGTTCCTCTTGGACCGTTGACCACCTCCCATAATCCTTTTTGGACCTCCTTGAAAATTTCCTGTTTGATAGGAATTTGGCGAATGGCTGTAGGCTTATGTTCGAAAACGATTTTTCCGTCTTCTCCGAACACCCGCCTAACGATAAAAGGCTTCCATAAAGTGCCGCCGTTTGCGGTTGTTGCTATGAGATTCGCCGCCTGAATCGGGGTGATTAGATTAAATCCCTGTCCGATGGATACGCTGATTGTTTCGCCTCGATACCATCGCTTCTTGAATCGCCTTCTTTTCCACTTGTCGGATGGAACCAATCCGCCTTTTTCCCGAGGGGCGAATCCGGTGGGAGAACCCAGGCCAAACATCTTGGCAACCGCAGCGATTCGACTAATCCCGAGTTTGTTTCCCGCATTGTAATAATATACGTCGCAACTTTGGGCGAGTGATTGGACCAGGTTGATATGGCCGTGTCCGCCCCTTTTCCAGTCGTTGAAAATCCTGCCGCCAAAGGGGAAGGTCCCGTTGCAAAAGAAGGTTTCTTCGGGAGTTACTATTCCCTCGGATAAGGCCGCAAAGGCCATGACTATTTTGAATATCGACCCGGGAGGGTACTGGCCCCGAAGGACCCTGTTTTGAAGCGGTTTTAAGGGGTCTTTCGTGAGGGCCCGCCAATCATCTCCGCTCAAAATACCTCCTGCGAATTTGTTGGGATCGAGGGAGGGCCTGCTGACCATGGCCAATATGGCGCCGGAGGAAGGGTCGATGGCAACGATGGAGCCTTCATATTCCTTGAATAGCGCTTCGGCTTCGGATTGGAGCTTGTGATCGAGAGTGAGTTGAATATTGAAACCAGGTTTATTAACGAAGGGTCGAATGACGCGAAGTTCTCTTCCGTAAGCGTCTACCTCCACTTGCTTGAATCCGGTTTCCCCTCGCAGGAATTTTTCTTGAGAAAATTCCACGCCGGATTTGCCAATTAAATCCCCTTGCCTGTAATTAAGTTTCTTTAATTTTTTGAGTTTTCGTCCGCCTATTTCGCCAAGATAACCGATGAGGTGGCCTGCGTCATATCCGTTTGGATAATGCCGGAGCGGTGCGACCTGAATGAAAACACCTGGAAGATCCGGGCGATGTTCCTCGAGAAATCCCACAGAGCGGCGATCGGCGTCCGCTTTAATGAGGTAAGGGCGAAAAGGACTAGCCCTCCGAATCTTCTTCTGGAGCTCTTCGTAGGATTGGTTTGTGGCCATGGACAACAGGCGGATTTCCTCTTTAAGATTTTTTGTTTCTTCCTTGATGATGTAGACGTTGAAAGAGGGCCGATTGTCCGCAAGGACATTGCCGCTGTTGTCAAAAATCAAGCCTCGCGGGCTCCTTACAACCCGAGAGGCTATTCGGTTATTCTCGGAGAGGGAACGGAATTTTTCCCCTTGAATGACCTGGAGGTTCCAGAGGCGCGCGAAAAGCCCGACAAGAACTACGACGGATATGGCCGCCAGGATCTTGACCCGTTTTCGGAGTGCATCGGGGATATTCGTATTCTTGCGTAGAGGTAAATTATTCATAATTTTTTATGATCTGTTGGGATAGGGTACGCCGAGAGATGAGGGAACGATCCGGCCCTCGATGATGCTCAACAAATGAATGGCGAAAGGCGCCAACACAGTATTCAGGATGACCGTCTTGAGCGAATCAAACCAGTAGTTCGTGGAAATTCCAAGTTCGGGCTGAAATAACAGAGAAAGAAGCGCCCACAACACAACATCGAACAAGGTGGTGAAGAATCCGAGAGTGGCCAGAAAAAACCAATTGCGCCTTGCGATATTTCTTACCAATCCACCGGTCAGGTACCCCAAAAGTCCCTTGGATAGCGAATTGGAGCCAAGCAACCCCCCCGACAGGATGTCCTGAAGCAATCCCAGGAAAAACCCCGTGACAAGTCCGCTTTCCGGACCCCGCCGCACGCCGATATAAAGTGTGACTAACAGCATGGCGTCAGGCCGGGCTGTTGTCCAAACGAAAAAATACTCCGTGAAGGTCGTTTGAAAAACGATGGCTACCGCCGCGGCGAAGATATAGAAGAGAACGGTCATTTCCAGGGGTTATCCTTGAGTGTGGCAAGCATAATCAGAACTTCCTCGAGCTTGTTGAAATTAACGGTGGGTGTTGCCCTAACTTTTTGGAACAGTTGCTTCCCCTTACCTGAAGCGATTGTCACGCGAGCGACCGGAAGACCCTTGGGGAAAATACCACCCAGGCCTGACGAAATAAGGAGATCCCCTTCTATGATATCGGCGTCGGCCGGTATGTACCTAACCTCGCCTTCGTTCCTGGCGGAAATCGAGAAAACTCCTTGTTCCCTTGTCCTTTGGACGATTACATCAACTGAGTTGCGCGAATCTGTTATCAAGAGAACCTGACTAACCGTTTGGCCGGCCCGGAAAACTCTTCCGACAATACCCTTTTGGTGAAGGACCGGCATGTTCCTTCGAATTCCATTTGTTCGCCCTTGATCGATAATCAAAATTTTCCCGTATGGGCTTTGGTTGCGCCCAACGATTTGTGCGAGCCTAAATCCATCTTTTTTGCCGGGGACGCCTCCCAACAGCACCTCCAGTCGCTTGACCCGGGATTGAAGCTCCTGGGCCCGAACGGAGATGCCTCTGAGGGAGGCAAGTTCACTCAATAGCTGGTCATTTTCTTCTCGAAGCCCGCGAAGGGCGATGTAGCTGTTCCAGATGTCGCTCATCCATCTTTTCGGGGCCGCCGCCGTTTCAACGAGGGGTCCCGATATTCCCAGGGCTATTTCCTCGAAGACAGTTGTGCCTCCGCGCCGGCGGGCGCTGAGGGACATGAGGACGAAACAAACGAGGAAGAGAGCCGTCAAAAGAGTGGCGTTACGCCGTTCTTGGAGAATTTCGAGCATCTATCCGTTTTCCGTCGGCTGACGAGAAAAGCGCGGCATCGAATCTAAAACGGTGAAAATTAAACGGCGAGTTTGCCAAGGAGGTCCAGTTCATCGAGCACCTTCCCCGTGCCCATTACCACGGCTGAAAGCGGATCTTCGGCAACCGTGACGGGGAGGCCGGTTTCCTCCCGAAGGAGAATGTCCACGCCCCGGATCAGACTTCCTCCGCCCGCAAGGACAATGCCCCGATCGACAATATCCGCTGCAAGTTCGGGCGGAGTGCTTTCAAGAGCGCTTCGGACGGCTTCTAGGATCGCGTTCACGGGCTCGGAAAGCGATTCGCGGACCTCTTCGTCGCTGACCACAATTGTCTTGGGAATGGCGGCGACGAGATCGCGCCCCTTGATTTCGATAGTTTTTCTCTCGCCAACCTGGTAGGCCGAGCCGATTTCGATTTTAATCTTCTCTGCTGTTCGCTCGCCGATGAGGAGATTGTAGTTGCGCTTGATGTAGCTGATGATTGCTTCGTCCATTTCGTCTCCGCCCACGCGGACGGATTGGGCATAAACGATCCCGGCCAGTGAAATGACTGCGACCTCGGTCGTCCCGCCTCCAATATCCACGATCATGGACCCGCCCGGCTCCTCGATGGGAAGGCCGACGCCGATGGCCGCCGCCATCGGCTCTTCGATGAGGTACACCTCCCGCGCGCCGGCGTTCTCGGCGCTGTCGCGTACGGCGCGTTTTTCGACCTGGGTAATCCCCGATGGAACGCATATCACCATCCGCGGTCTTACGAGGGTTTTTCTGTTGTGAACTTTTTGGGTGAAATAGCGCAACATGGCTTCTGTGATATCGAAATTCGCGATGACCCCGTCTTTCATCGGTCTGATGGCGACAATATGTCCGGGGGTTCGGCCGAGCATGGCCTTGGCCTCGTTGCCCACGGCGAGGATCTGTTTACTGTCCTTGTGGACGGTGACGACGGAGGGCTCCCGGAGGACAATCCCCTTGCCCTTCACATAGACGAGCGTATTTGCGGTCCCGAGGTCGATGGCCAAGTCGTTGGAGAACAGGCCCAAGATGGATTTGAGGACCATATCTGAGGGAATCCCGCTGGGCGGATGGGCGCATATGTTTATAAACCGACTTGATTTGTAGCACCCGGAGCCAGAGAAATCAAGTAATAACCAGTATTTAGGGGGAATATGCCTTTTCTCGCCCCGTAGCGTGAGCCGGCGGGATGGCACCGGCCCGGGATGCTCTCGCTTTCCGCCCGAAGGGTGGCTGCCGTTGCGGCGATGGGCGCACTGAGCTACCCTCAATTTCCATTTTCGGAATGTCCCGCCCTGGCGAGCTTCGGGGGCGAATTTTTTCGGGAGAAAAGTTTAAATGCTTCGGTTTTTACGGGAAAAGGGAAATACTTGGTTGCTCAAGGGCCTTTTGGGATTCGTGGCGCTCACTTTCGTCTCCTGGGGGGGATATTCCATGTCCTCGCGCCAGGCGGTCCCGGGCGGGCGGGTCGCGGCCTGGGTGAATGAGACCCCGATCACGGTGAAGGAGTTCGAGAACCGCTACTTCCAGCAGGCCGAACTCATGCGAAGGCAGTTGGGAGACAACTTCACACCCGAGCTCGAGAGGCAGCTGAACCTCCGCCGCGCTACTTTCCAGCAGGTTGTTTCCGAAAAACTCCAACTCGAGGAGGCCTCGCGCCTGGGCATCAATATCGTGGACGACGAGGTGGCGATCAGCATCCAGGAAGAGCCCTCGTTTCAGATTGCGGGCCGCTTTGACCAAACGCGCTACCGGCAGATATTGCAGCAGAACCGTCTGAACCCAAGACAGTACGAGGAATTGCAGCGGCGCGCTCTGGCCACCGCGCGCCTTCGCCGTTATCTGGGGCTTGGTGCGACGGTGAGCGAAAACGAAATCCGGTCCGCCTTTCGATGGGCAAGCGAGCGGATTCAAGTTGAAATGCTCCAGATTGATCCTACGGAATTTGCCGACGAGGTTCCCGTCAAGGACGATGATCTCGGCGCCTATTTCGATAAAAACAAGGAAGCCTTCCGGGCCGGCGAAAAGCGTAGGAGCCGTTGGTGGTATCTTCCCTTTGAAGCCGTCTCGAGGGAGGTCACGCTGAACGAAGAGGAATTGAAAGCCCACTTCGAGAAAACTCGCTCACGCTACAAGGAAAATGAAACGGTGGCGGTTCGCCAAATTCTCAAAAAAGTATCCCCCGATGCCGGCAAAGAAGCGTTGGAAAAAGCAAAGAGCG
>JAVEPB010000250.1 GCA_030922375.1 bacterium
GGAGGCCCGCCCCGCATGTCTCTGTCATAGAATCCGTCACCCCATCGGCCTAGTCGGAATCGTCATGAACAAACGTTACGGCGAATGGCACAAAAAACCGGCTTAGAACCGTGGACTTGAGCAACAGGACGCGGAAATAAATGGAAAGAGGAAACCGCATAATTTCCTCAGCAACGAGTTTACCTTTGAATCTTTTGATTAACAGTACCCATATCACTCCAATCCAGCCAACAATTGGTGATTTAATGGTAGCGACGATCAGGCGGTAAAGCGCCGGCCAGTTTCCGAGTATTCTTGCGAGATAACCGATGGTCATTATCAAAGACTGCAAACCAATCACCTTAATGATTTCAACCACGCTCAATTTCGTTATGAAAAAAGGAATGGAGTAACTAGGACAACGCCAACGAGAAAAACGTTTTCTTCGGCGTAAACGACAATCAGATGCAGGAACATCCTCAAAATGGAGAATTTCTCCTGGAATGGTAAGTCTTTCGGCAACCGCCGAGACAACCTCTTGCGCCTGCCGTTCGGCAACTTCCCAAAGTTTCTCATCAACAGGTGCGTAATGCCAGCGCAGGGAGTGCTTTACGCAAGAGCGATGCAGAACCGAGGCGTATTCCTCCGCCCAGCGCGCCAGGACCGGAACGCTGGCGGGAGGACGATTGGGATCGGATGAATAGACCGTTGCCAGGTTGGACAGACTGATGACGGTACATTCGTCCGAATCCTCCACGTAATGGATAGTGTCATCATCCTTGAAAAGAATGGGCAGGTATTCCTCGTCGAGGCTGACCGAAAACTTTACGTAAAAATTGATATTCGCGGGCTGGCTACGGATGACCAAGGGATGGAGATGGTAACTGCGCATCAAGACCCCCTGATCGGGGATCTTCCACATGACCGTAGAGGGGAAAACTGAAAATTTCTCCGTATCCCAGCAAAAGTCCCACATCCCTTGATGGAAATTTTCCAGAGAAAGCTGCACCAGATCCCGGGGGGCGATGTTGAGGACGGATGGGGCCGTCGAACCCGGCGCGGGGGTTTTCAGTTTTGGGAGAATTTCTGTCATGTCTTCGGTGATCGCCCGGGGCACGGGGCTAAGCACGGCGTCACAGCCCTCGGCAATGCGCGCCGCCACATTGCCCATGCCGCCCTGGGACCAGATGAAATCGGGATAGGAGAAGAAGACGGCGTCGAAGCTTTCGCTCACGCGGATGGCTTCCATCTGGCATTGGGAGGTTAGTTTATACATCTCGGATCCGGGAAGCCGTTTGATATAAGCGAAGCCGACCTTGAGCCGTTTCTGTAACAGATGAAAGGCCGGATGCGCCTTGATGATTTCCGCGTCTTTCCGGGTAGTCAGGATCAGATATTTGGAGCCCTCATGCCAGGTGGAGCCATCAATATTGCCTTCGGCCAGCTGGGACGGCAGGGAGAGTTCGAGGAACTCCCGTGCGTATTCCTCGCCCCAGATCACCATGGAAAAAAGATATTTCATGAAAAAATCGCGATTCTCTGTTTATGCGTAAAGGTTTATACACTGAATAGTCGGCAATTTACTTCGTTCAGAGCGGTTTTGAAACTGTGCAGATCGTCACCTTATACTGCAAGTGTCATTTTAGCAGCCCTACGAGCATAAATACGGCTCCAGACGGAATTATTTTGACCTTGCGCCCGTTCACAGCACAGCCGATGATCTCGGCCATTCAGGCGGCACAATGCCTTTGTTTTTTCCCGACTATGGGCAATGGCAATAATACCCGGCTATGATTATTTTTTCCTCCACGTCCAGGACAGCGATCACCAG
>JAVEPB010000251.1 GCA_030922375.1 bacterium
TGGAGATGCCAACAATTGTGATATCCGTCCCCTGTGTACAGCGTCTTGCCTTACCAAAAGGGACTTCGAAAAGGGCATCAGGAACGGGAGAATCGGTAAAATACAACAGGCGGTGCTCGACAAAAATCACGGGATTGTCATCACGGATTGCAGAAATCATACAGCCCTTGGCATCATGGGCGTTTGAGGGGGCTACAACCTTGAGGCCCGGCACATGCATAAACATAGAGTGCAACCCCTGAGAGTGTTGGGCGCCCTGCCCCCATGACTTGCCGATCATGCTCCGCACCACCATGGGCACTTTCACCTGGCCACCATACATGTAATGACTCTTGGCAGCGATGTTGACGAGTTGGTTCATGCACAGCATCAGAAAATCCATGCGAATATGGACATGGATGGGCCGCATGCCCGCCATAGCGCTGCCGATGGCCACTCCAGTCATGGCATCTTCCGAGAGTGGAGTACAGAAAACACGCTCGGGACCAAACCGGTCCACCAGACCCCGTGTCGATCCCTGAATGGCCTTATGATCGTCAACATCAAGACCAAATAGAAACACACGATTATCGCGGTCCATTTCCTGGAAAACGGCTTCACGAAGAGCCTCTGCATATGTGAGATTGCGCACTTTCTTATTTGGCGAAGACATCGTTACTTATCTCTTCGGGGGCTGGAAAAGGGCTATTCTCCGCAAAAGCGAAGGCCGCTATAAGTGCCTCCTCAATCTCACCATCAATACGTTCCCGATCGGTCTTGGCCAGCATTTCGCCGAGAAGGGGTATTTGGTCTTTTTTTTGCCAGTTTTCCAGCTCATCACGGGTGCGATACCCATCATCATAATCCTCGTTGGGCCCTACATGTTCGCGCCAACGGTAGATTTTGCATTCGAAAAAAGCCGGCCCTTGCCGATTTCTAATAGCCGACAGGGCGTCAACCGTAGCCTCATACGTTTTGATGACATCGCCATCTTCAATGAGTGTTGCGGGGATGCCGTAGGTTGCAACTCTCTCTATCAGACGATCCGTAGCCCACCTTTTGGAAGTCGGGGTATTAATCGCATAGCCGTTATTTTCGCAGACAAACAGAATGGGAAGTTTCTTCAGGGAAGCAAAATTAAGACATTCTGCAAAAACGCCTTCCTCGGTGGCGCCATCCCCAAAAAATGCAACCACGACCCTTCTTTTTCCCTCTCGTTGCATCACCATCGCGTAGCCAAGCGCCACCGGGATAGTCGTGCCGACCACTGCCGATGCGCCCAGGATATTATGAGACATGTCTATGAGGTGCATTGACCCGGCTTTTCCTCCGGCGACGCCTGTTGATTTCCCGAAAAGTTCCGCCAGCATGCCCTCAAGAGAGCCGCCGTGAGCAAGATACGCAGCGTGACATCGATAGGACGCCGAAATCACATCGTCGGAAGACAGCGCCGCACACACGCCTGAGGAAATGGCTTCTTGTCCAATAGAAAGATGGATGGGGCTTTTGATTTTGTCCGAAGGATAGATGAGAGCAATTTCTTCTTCGACACGGCGAATGAGCCGCATAGAACGATAAAGCTGTTCTATCTCTTTGAATCTGAGAGCCAAAAGTTTCAAGCCTCCCATAACGGAAAGTAATTTCTTACAGTCCTCAATAGCAAATACACTGCATGCATTCCATAACGTTGCAGGCAATGTTTTACTGCAACAGAGTTGCGGCAATCCTGAAAAGGAGTCCACCATGAAAAAGAAAAATTGGCCATTAATGAGATCTTCTCACTGGCCAACATTTCTTATAGGTGCTGTTCGCTAATCAAATTATTTTTTCCAATGTTTAAAATATTTTTTTTATGCTGAACAATAGCCTACGGATAATTTATCAACCCTCCGTGGTGAAAACGTCGGGCAGACATGCTTTGATCTTTTTTCAATAGCAACCGTAAAGGTTCCAATAGTGCCGAAAGCCCAACAGAATCCCCTGATCAGCGTCATTATCCCAATCCACAACAGGGCCCACGAAATTGGCCGGGCGCTGGAGAGCGTGCGCACCCAGGCCTATCCCAACCTTGAGATCATCATCGTCGATGACAGTTCCGACGATGATCTCAAGGGCGCGCTTGCTCCTTTCCGTGATATGCCTCTCATCCTGTTGTGTCATGACCGTCGCCGAGGTGCCGGCGCGGCCCGCAATACGGGGATCAAGGCTTCCCAGGGCGACTATATAGCGCTACTGGATTCCGATGATGAGTGGCTGCCGAAAAAATTGAACCGCCAGCTTGCTTTTCTGCGTTCCGGGAACGGTGAAACAATCCTTCTGTGTTCGGGCTATATCCTGACCTTGGATGTAACGGGAAGGCAGGAAACCCGCAGCCCACAGTCCTGCGCCACCCACAGGCATCTGCTTATGGGCTGTGATCTCAGCCTCGGTTCCACGCTCTTTGCCGAACGCCGTGTCTTTGATGAATGCGGGTTTTTCGACGAGGAGTTGGAGCGGCTGGAGGATTGGGACTGGCTGTTGAGATATCTGAGAACCAGCCGGGTCGAGATCATTCCCGAAGTCTTGGTGCGGATTCACCTTTCCCTGCGACCGCCTCTGGAGATGGTTCAGGACAGCGCCCAGCATCTCTTCAGAAAACATCGGACCTGGATTTTCCAGAACGGTGCCATCGATATCCTGAAATTCTTTTCCAGCCTGTTGGTTGAAAGGTCGACGGCTGCTTTTTATGAAAGCAAATATATCAAGACCATATGGTTCCTGAGCTGCGCCATTGCAGCCTGGCCCTTCAGGAACCTCGACTTCTATCGCAATGCCTTTGGCAGGCTGGTCATGATCCCCACCCATAGGCCAAAATCGGCGTTACTGTCGGAACGGCCAAGGATCATGCATGTGATCACCGGTCTCGATACGGGCGGCGCGGAGAAAATGCTCGCCGATCTCGCCATCGCCAACCATCATACCGGCGAAGCGCCGATTCTGGTGAGCCTGCTGTCCGGCGGCGAGCGTTATAAAAATCTGGTCAAGGCCGGGGTCAAGGTGCAAGAGGTGGGGCTCATCCACGGCAGACCTGTCCTAAGCGGGCTTCTCCGTCTTGTGGAGCTGATTCGCACCGAGAAACCCGATATCATCCAGAGCTGGATGTACCATGCCGACCTCTACAGCCTGATCGCCCTCATGCTGTCCGGCCGGCGGCGCAAAACCCACCTCTATTGGGGAATCCGCTGCTCGAATATGGACACCACCCAGTACGGCTTCACCTTGCGGCTGGTCATCCGGCTTTGCGCCTGGCTGTCGTTTCTTCCCGACGGCATCGTCGCCAACTCCATAGAAGGGCGGGACTGGCATCTCCATATCGGTTACAAACCGAAGCTGTTTTCCATTATTGACAATGGCCTGAACGTTTCCCTTTACCAGGCCAACCTAGCCTTGGGCGAGGAGGTGCGCTCCGAGTTTGACATTGACAGGGAAGCGTTTGTCATCGGCACCCTGGCGCGCAACGATCCCATGAAGGATTACCCCAATCTTCTCGCCACACTGGAAAAGCTTGACAGCACCGTGTGCATCGTTGCCGGACGCGGAACCGAAAAGCTTCCCAAGCAGCCGGGATTGATCAAGCTGGGAGAGCGCCAGGACGCGCTTCGTATCCTTCACACCTTGGACGTATTCGTCTCCGCCTCGGCATATGGCGAGGGGTTTTCCAACGCCATCACCGAGGCCATGTCCTGTGCACTTCCCATTGTCGCCACCGATGTGGGTGATTCAAGCCGGATCGTTGGCGATTGCGGGATTATCGTCGAACCGGGGGATTCCAATGCCCTGGCCGAAGCCCTCAGAAAGTTACAGCAAGACACGGCACTGCGGCATGAAATGGGGCGCCGGGCCCGGCAAAGAATCACCGAGGAGTTTTCACTCCAGCGCATGGTCTCGGCGTACAAGAACTTCTATTGCGATCCTCATGCTTTCATGAGCAAGGCCTATTCTCCCCCACAGCCTTCGGGGCAAGCGGCGCAAGGAGCTTAAAAACGCCTTACGGTTCCGGCAACCAACTTGGTGCCTGCCGCCTTAATCTTTCCCATCCACAACCCGCAGCTTCAGGGCATGGAAATCACGGGCGTCCAGGTCGGGAATGTGAGCGGTGGTGACGCCGGCCTTTCCCTTCTCCACCGCCGTGATAAGCCACAGGAGTTCCGGCTCCCAGATGCTGTGGCGGTCATGCCGGGAGGGCCTGACGGGATGATTTGGATGGGAATGGTAAAGGCCGACGATGGTTCCACCGCTTTCTTCCAGCTCACGCATCAGCGCCAGCCGCAGACGCGGATCGACCTCGAAACGGCGGCTGGTACCCACCCCAGCCGTTTCACCCGCCACATTGGCAGAAGCTTCCGCGCGGCTGATTGTGATCGAGGACGCATTACGGATTCCCACCAACAAACCACAGCATTCTTGCGGATAGGCGGCCTCGGCCTGGGTCTCGATACATCGCAGGACCGCCCGGGAAAG
>JAVEPB010000252.1 GCA_030922375.1 bacterium
TCGTTCTCTTGCGGGAAGATGCTCGGCCCCGGCGGCGCCTTTTTTTACCATCGTGCCGGCCTTAATGGTGTCGCTCCTTATCTCATAGACGCTACCCTTGGCGCCGGTGCGGGGATTGGGGCAAAAAGAAGCGGCCGCCATCAACCGGGTCTGCTGGTATAAAATTTTCTCGGCCTTCAGGGGCGGCCACCACGAGGCATTCTGCGCCTTCTCGCGCACGCTTTCACGGTGGGCGGAGCTTTCGTACTCCCAGATATGAAAGATGCGATCCAGATCGCCGATGGCCGAGCGGAAAAAACATATCAGCCGGGAGAGCTTCACCCGCTCCTCGATAATGCGCCCGAAACCCTCGACCGCCTCGTCGAGGCCGCCCTGCGTGAAGGTATAGGCCCGCGCTTCATAGATCATTTCCGCCTCCTCCCGGCTGGCTGAATTCGTCCGCCCGGGGCGGCGCCCCCGCCGCACCATGTAGTATGATGCGCACACGGTCGCACAACCGGGCGAAAGCAGCAATATTCCGGGGCGGCGCTCAGACAACCCGGATTTAATTCAGGGAGGACTCATGGAACAGATCGAAAAAGCGATGCACTCGACAATAGAGACCATCGACAGCGAGCGGGTTCGCCTCGCCGCGTTTTTCAGGACCCTCGGCGAGGACGACTGGAAGAAGGAGACGTATTGCCCGGACTGGAACGCCTCCCAGATCGTGGGGCACCTGACCCTCGGGGCGCAGTTTTACGCTTCGACGGTGGGAAACGGGCTCGAGGGGAACCATGGATTTCCTCTCGGCGCGAGCGACCGCGAGGAGTTCATGGCGCTTCGCACATCGATCATGGATGAGATTGCCGCCCTCGATGGAGACGCGCTCGTGGATCGGTTCGATGAGGACACGCGAAAGGTCATCGCGCTTTTCAGGTCGCTCGGCCCCGAAGACTACGAAAAAACCGCCTGGCACCGGCGCGGCATCCTGCCCATCCCCTATTTCGTGATCCAGCGCATCTACGAATTCAGCCTCCACGAGTGGGACATCCTGAACGAGCCCGGCGCCCCGCTTCACCCGGCCGCGCTCGATCAGGCCGCTGATAACCTCCGCCTCCGGTTTCCGATGATTTACAACACGAACCCCGACCTCAAGCTCGCTGGCCGGTTCCGATTCGAGACCACCGACACGGGCCACGTCTGGGCGATGTCCATCGAAAACGAAAAGGCCACCGCCTTGAGCGAGGCGGAAGGTGAGTTCGACGTGTCTCTATTCGCCCCGGCCAGCGACATGATCCTCATGTCGACGGGGCGCGCCGACATCGACGCGAAGGAAGCCTCGGGCGCGTTTCGCATCGAGGGCGAGACCGCAAAGGCGCGAGCCCTGATTCCGGCCATATTCTTCCCCATCTAGGCCGCCGCCGGCGGCGCGCGGAACCCGGCATTTTTCGACAGCAAAGGGAGATTACATTGGATCTCATGTCTATCGGTTTACTGGTGCTCGGGCTCTTGGTGGGAACGATTCAGGCCGCGACAGGCGTCGGCTGGGGCGTCATCACCGTTCCCGCCTTATTTCTCATCCCCGGCATCAAGGCGCAGGAGGTCGTCGCGGTCTCGATGCTGGCCTCGCTGTCCAACACATCCATCGCCTCGTTCGAAAATATCCGCCACGGAAACATGAACTGGCGATATGCCGTCCTCATCTCCGCCGGGGCGATCGTCGGCGGATTTATCGGGGCCTATTTTTTGCGGAACCTGCCGGGGATCGCCATCAGACGCGCGGTGGGTCTCGTCGCCATCGTGGCCGGGGTGCGATTGCTCATCGTCCGGTGAGGCCCGCGTTCGCACCGGAAGCTGCGTTCGTATCAGAGGGAGAGCGTGGCGGTGAAACTGATTGTTAAGGTCGTGCGGCTCGAGGCCGTTCGCGGGGCGGGACTCCGGGAGAGCGCCGAGGTTTCAACCGAAGTCTCAACCGAGGCCGCGGGCCGAATCTGGGGGCGGTTGATTGCCAGTCACGGAAACTGGCCCGCCGCGGGCGCGCCCTTCGGCCTTCGTCAAGAAGACGGGGGCTACGCCGCCGGCCGGCCGATTCACCCCGGAGCGTCCATACCCGAGGGACTCGGTGAGATCGAAATGCCCGGCGGGTGGTACGCCGGTGCGGTTCACGAGGGGGCCTACGACCGGATCGGCGGCACCCTCCGGCGGATCGAGGAGGAATGGCTCCCTCACAGCGGCTTCCGCCGGGTAGCGGGACCGGCCGTCGAGCGCTATCTCAACGACCCGCGCGAGGTCCCCGAGGCCGGGCTCAGGACCGAGGTCTGCCTTCCCGTCGCGCCCGACCCGATCGAATAACCCGGGCTGAAACCTAGTTCAAAACCTTTTTCGCGGCTTCGCTCAACTTTTCGCTCGGGGCCACGCTCACCTCTTCGCTGGCCGTCCTCGCCAACTCGGACGTCACCTCGCCAGCTCGGACAGCCACCTCAGCATTTCGACACCCGGCAGAGCAGGCTCTTCATATTCGTCTGATCCGAGACCGGGTCGCGCTGATCCTTGTCGGTCAGGAAGTTGACCGGCCGCCAGGGATGGTAGGGCTGCCGCTCGCCCCAGCCGATGGGGATGTACACCGCAGTCTCGCGGATTCCCGCGCTCACCCAGGCCATCGCCTCGATGCTCCCGCGCGGGGTCTCCACCCGCACCCGGTCGCCGTCCGACACTCCTAACCACCCGGCCCGGCCGGGATGTATCTGGCAGTAAAGGTCCGGCCACATCTCCTGGGCCTGCCAGAAATAATGGGTCCAGCTATGAAAGTGGGGCGCGGGGGGGCGGCCCGTGATCAGTTCGGTGTCGAAGCCGCGCGCGCGCAGCGCGGCGCCGGGGCTCTCATCGCCCAGCCCGCCCGCAGGGGCGATCCGGCAGCGCGAGGCCCCCGTCGGAGCGCCCTTGTGGAAGGGCGAGATCACGCCGATCTCAGCGTCCCCGTGGTCGGATTCCACATAGGGCATTTCCACAAGCTGCTCGGAATCGCTGTAAAACTCCGGCAGCGCCGAGAGGCCTAGCGTCTCGAATTTTTCTTCCATCGCCTCGGTCCAGAACTCGAGCCTCCCGCTCGGGGTCGGGAAGCGGTGGCCCTCGGGGTGGCCCACCGCCGTGGTTCCCTCGAGGTAGAGGGTTTCCTCCTCGGGGGCGTCCTCGCTCGCCACCGGAAAACGCACCCAGCGGTAGGGGACCGAGTGAAGCCGTTTCTGGGTGACGCCCCGGAGTTGATCGTTTTGGATGCACACCTCGTCCCAGAAAACGCGGGGGTCCTTGTACTCCTCCTTGAGCACATCCCCGTAACCCAGCCGCCTGGCCAACTCAATCCAGATCCAGCCGTCCGGCTTCGCCTCCCCCGGCGGATCGATGAGCTTCTCGATCCAGACGATGCGGCGGTCGTCGTTCGTCCGCCCGATCTCGCCCTTCTCGATCCCCCCGGCGGCAGGAAGTACATAATCCGCGAAGGCGGAGGTCTCGTTGGCGAACAGTTCGATGTGGACCATCAACTCGAGGCCGGCGAAGGCCTCCCGCGCGTCGGCCTGGCCCGGCCACTGGGCCATCGGGTTGTTGCATGAAATCAGCGCGCGCAGCGGATAGGGCGCGCCCCCGCGCATGGCCTCGATCCACCCGGTCGGGCTCAGGCGAATCCGGGGCCGCTCTATCCGCGCCCGGCGGCCGGGCGGCGCGTCCGGCGCGATGGGCGGGCCCGCCGTCATATTGAAGTAGGCGCCGCCCCTCCGGCCCCAGTTGCCCGTGATGGCGGCGAGGAACATCAGCGCGCGGTTGGTCTGGGTGGAGTTGGTGTGCTGGTTCAGGCCCCGGCTGCCGAAGATGACGCAGCCGTCGGCGCGGGCGATATCGGCGGCCAGCGCGCGGATATCCCCGGCGGGAATCCCGGTCAGCGGCTCCGCCCACTCGGGCGTATAGCCCTTCTCGAAAATAAAATCGCGCCACCGCTCCCAACCCAGCGCCCACTCCTCGCAGAATTTTAGGTCGTGAAGATCGCGGGATAAAATCTCGTGGGCAAGCGCGAGCGCGAGCGCCATATCCGTCCCCGCCCGGATGGGCAGCCAGCTATCCGCCTTCGAGGCCGTGACCGTGCACCGGGGATCGACGACCACCATCCGGGCGCGGTTCCTGATGCGCCAGTCGTTGATCATCCCGAAATACACGGGGCGCGTTTCGGCCTGATTGTCGCCGAAATAAAGATACATCCCGGCGCTGCCCAGGTCGCCGGGGGTGTAGGAGTTGCCGCTGCCGACCGCGCCCTGGGTGAGCTCGTAGGCGATGGATTTTCCGGTGGCGCAAAACGGATCTGTCCCCGCGACGTTGGGCGTCCCCCAAATCTGGGCGAAGAGCCGCGAGTAGCCGCTCTTGGTGAGCAGCCCCGTCCGGGTCCCGATGAACATGCCGAGGGCTTCGGGTCCCCATTTCAGTCGGATTTTTTCAAGTTTTTCGGCTATCTCGTCCAGGGCCTGCTCCCAGCCGATGGGCTCGAACCTGCCCTCGCCTCTTTTGCCGATACGCTTGAGCGGCCGGGTGAGGCGGTGCTCGCTGTGGTACATCTGGAGCGTCATCTGCGCCTTGGGGCAGAGCCTCCCCTTCAGGACCGGGTCCTCGGCGTTGCCGGTGATCTTCACCAACTCCTCTCCCCGGAAGTGAAAATTCACGCTGCAGCAGTTGAAGCAGATGTTGCACCCGCCCGGCTCGACGCGGTCCGCCGCCGCGGCTTCCCGCTCCTCCCCGTAAGGAAAGTCCGCGGTTTGTTCCGCAAATATCCTATGGGAATCCGGTGAGTCGGCGAAGGCGGGACGCACATCGAAACCGGCGGGCGGGTGGGCCGCCCTGTCGCCGCTCCCGAGGCGCTCGAGATAGATGGTCTGGGGCTTCAGCAGGAAATGATCGTGGTCGCGGACGCCGCGCTCCTCGCGCCGGGCCCGCTCGAGAAGCTCGTCCCGCGCGCCGAAGTGGATCGCGTGGCCGGGGCAGATACTCGCGCAGGCGGGGTCGAGGCCGGCCTCCCTCCGGTCCGGGCACAAATCGCACTTCACGGCGTGATGCCCCGCCGGGTCGTATCCCATCGCGCTGTAGGGGCAGGCGATGACGCACTCCCCGCAGCCCGTGCAGCTCTCCTCCCTGACCTCGACGATCCCGGTCAGGGGGTCTTTTGAGATGGCGGCCGGGTTCACCGGACAGGCCCGGAGGCAGGCGGGGCGCTCGCAGTGCTGGCAGGTCAGGGTGAGGAAATCGAATCCCCCGCCCGAGGCATCGCCCAACCAGACGACCTTCGTCCGGTACTCGGCCGGGCCGAGGCGGTGCTCCTGCTTGCAGGCCGCCTCGCAGCTCTTGCAGCCGAAGCACCGCTCGAGATCAATCATCAGGGAAAGCTGGTTCACGGAATCCTCCGTCCCAGGACCGGTGGCCGGAAGGCCCGGCGCCTGGGTGCCGGGGGGGGGCCAGAGGCCCTGCGGCCTGGGGCCGTCAAATCACCATGCGGCGAGATGCCACCAGTATATCTCCTCCCCGCCCGAGACATAGCCGGCGAAGAGGGTGACCACGACGATGTGGCCGATCAGCCCCAGGGTGAAAATCGCCGCCAGCGCCAGATGAAGGCGCCGCCAGTGGGCCTGCGCTGCGGGAACTCTTTCACGGACGCCGAGGAGTCGGCTCTCCTCCCTGGCGAGGCGGGCGTAGGCCGCCGCCAACACCGGATGCCCCAGCCAGAGCGCCAGGGTGAGCGAGAACGTCCCCTCCCCGGCCCCGGGCTCAAGGCGTGCGAGAAGACTCTCTTTTTCCCGGATGAGGGCCCCGAGGCGCTCCCGCCCCTCATCCCCGACAGGAACGAAACTCTCGTGTTTTTCGGCGAAGGTGGCGGACATCCGCCGGGAAAGCTGAAAGCGCGCCCACACCCCCAGCGCCGCCAACGCCGCCAGGACGAGGAGTAAAAGCGCCGGCGCGTAGCGCAGGCGGCCCGCCGAATGAATCGTCGCCAACACCCCACCCGCCACAGCCGCCACGACATGGGCCGAGAACCAACGGACCGGGGAGCCGCCCCACCGCGTTCGCTTGGCGAGGACGAAAAAGAGCGAGACCAACAAAAGAAAAGAGCCCGCGAGGCCGAACCGGTAGAGCTGCGGGCTGCCCGGAAGCCGCCACGCCGGGGCCAGGCCGGGAAGAAATGCGAACCATGTGACGAGAATGACGGCGGCCGCGAAAAGGAGGTAGGCGAGAAGGCGATCACTCAGGTCCGGCCGTCTCATTTGATCAAGGAAATTCGATTTTCTTCACGTCGACGATTTCAAAATTCCGCGTGCCGCTGGGAAGCTTGACCTGCACTTCGTCGCCCGGCTCTTTTTGCATCAAGCCGCGCACGAGCGGCGCCTGAAAAGAAAGGATTCCGTTCTGGAAATCGCTTTCCTGCTCGCCGAGTATTTTGTAGGTCAACTCCTCGTCCTTGTCGAGATCGAAGAGCGTCACCTCGGTGCCGATCGTCACCCGGTCGCCGGCGATGGGCAGATCCTCGATCAGTTCGGCTTCCTGTATCTTGCCCATCAGCTTGCTCGCCTCGTGCTTGAGGTGGGATTGCAGCTCCAGCGCGGCCTCCCACTCGGAGTTTTCGCTCAGGTCTCCGTAATCCGCCGCCTTGGCGAGTTCCTGGGCCACCTCGGTCTTCAGGCGGTGCTGAATCCCCTCGACCTTTTCTTTCATCAGATCCAGGCTGGCTTTCGTCGTATAAAACGCCGGCATCGCGACCTCTCTTCCGTTTCAGTTTTTCCGCGCGCTTTCGGGCGAAGCGCGATATCGAATCAACCCTGCCCCGAATCAATCCCGCGGGCGCTCTCCGCTCGAGGAAACCGGATGAGCCCTGAAATCGAAACCCGTATCCTCCACAAAAGCGTCCATCAGCCGCCGGGTCACCGGCCCCGGCGCCTCCGCCTTGGGACGGAAGCTGTCCACCTCCCTCACCGGCATCGCGCAGATGGCGCTCGAGGTGATGAAATACTCATCCGCCTGCGCCACGTCGTACATCGTGAAGTCGCGCTCCACGGCCGGAATGCCCAGCCGCGCGGCCAGCTCGAACACCGCCTTTCGCGTTACGCCCTGAAGAATGTTCCGCTCGGGCGGCGTCCACAGGGCCCCGTCCCGGACGATGAAAAAATTCGAGACCGAGTTTTCGGCGACGTTCCCGTGAATATCGAGCATGAGCGAGAGCGAACCGCTCGCCGCAGCGTCGAGTTCGGCGAGGATCTGGTTCATCTTGCTCGTAACCTTGGCGCGCGTTTCCACGCATTCGGGCGGGTTTCGCCGCGTGGCGGTCACCGCGAGACGGACGCCCGACTTCGCGTTCCGGGCGACCGCCTCCACATCGACCGGGCGCCAGAAAATAAGCACCGTCGCCCGCGACGCCGCGCCGGCCGCCATGGAAGGATCGTCCACCCCCCGCGTCACCCAGTGCCCCACCCGGTACATTCCGCCCTGCTCGAGCCGTCCCTCGTTCCCCTTCTGGGTGTCCAGCGTCGCCCGCTCCATCTCCTCCGGGCTCATGCCGGGGTCGATCCGCACGTAGCGGAGCGACCGGTAGAGCCGGTCGATGTGATCGCCGAGCCTGTAGAGGCTGCCGCCGAAATCGGGCGTCACCTCGTACACCCCGTCTCCCCAGAGAAAACCACGATCGAACGGGGATATCCTCGCCTGGGACTCCTCGACGATCTCGCCGTTCAGATAAAGTACCCGCTCGCTCGCCATCGCTCTTCACCTTTATTGGTTCGAAACAAGAAAATGCGGCCGAACCCGCTTCGAACGAGATCAGCCGCACCCGCAAAATCGCTTCCTCTCAATTACGCCTTATCATTATACATAGAACGGGTGCATTGTGAAAAGCGGGATTTTACCCCCAAAAGGGGAATTTCCTGCGGAAAAAAGAGAACTTTATCCACATTATGCGGCGGAACGGAGCAAAAAGAGGCTGGAATCTCTGTAACCATATGATATAATTGGCCAAAATCGCCCGAGCGAGAGGATATCAGATGCCCGGAGATGGTGGCAGCCAAAAAGAAGCCCTTCGGCCCAGCTTCGACCGATCCATCATGATTGATTTCCAGGGTGCGAAGATCAGCTCCGACACGGGCTTTCTTCTGCTGCGGGAGACCGACGAG
>JAVEPB010000253.1 GCA_030922375.1 bacterium
GACTATAATGAGCAGCGTCCCCATAGCGCTCTGGGGAATATGAGTCCCAACGAGTTCGCATCATCGTGCCGGGCCCCTGGGGCCCGGCAGACCGGAAAAGTCGCATAGGACCCGGACCCGAAACGGGGGCATGTCCAAGTATCGAAAATCCTCTCATTCAGCATGGACCGACGTGAGGGGGGCACGTCAAAACTCCAGCGACAGTCTTACTGGATCCATCGTCTCATCAGCAATTGGTGAACTTAGCGGATAGGTGTGCGTATATATATCTTTGATGCTGACATTTGAGGGCATTGAGTTCTCCAAACATAATTAGTCGTGGCACATTTCAACCGAAACAATTCGGCAACCAGGGCTCCTGTCCCGATTTTCCACCGATCACTCACTATTCCGATCACGGTTCCCGGGTGGCGATAGTTCAAATATACCAATACTAACTCATTAAGTCTAGTATAATAAGCTATATACAGCGCCCCTACTTTCGAAGTCCCAGCCGAAAGGGGTACTTTCTCACTTACTAGCTCAATGGCCCTCACTTCGCGGAGGCTAATGTCACCACCACCCCCCCTGAAGACCGCGCCATTCCCAGCCGAGCACAGCCCGGTTATGGCGCACCAGCGGAGGGTCGTGACCGCATAAACATGCCGAATTTTGGCATGATAGGAGACCCTGGCCCCCGCCTTGGTGCGAAACAACATGAGAATTTACGGCTTGTTACCGGATCAGGACCTACAGGACATGCGGAGGTATTTTCGAGACAGCGCACCCTTGACGAGAGCAACAGCGCTCCCACGGCGGGGCGGCCCGCTCACCCCGATTGTCCGGCCTGGCGCTCGTGTGTCCGAACCGCCACAGCATGCTCCACCGGACGGAGCCCTGCCTGACGGTCGAGGAACCCAAAGCCCTCTGGAGGGGGTAGCCGTCGCGCAGCGAGAAGGCTGGTTTCGGGGGGGGGCAGGGCGGGCCCACCCGGCCTCATCTAAACCCGTATTTCCCGGATCAAAAGGTGTGTGTAGGTAGATTGCGATGTCAAATAGATTTAAATCTAGATCGCCCAAAGGTTCTTGTAGATGAGAAACGCGGCAACCAGCATCAGCGTTGAGGCGAAAACACGGGCGAGAACGCGATCGTCGAGCTTTTCGCCCAGCGTCTGCCCCAGCCACATTCCGCCCAGGCCGCCCGTCACGAAAATCCCGGCGACAGCGTAGTCGATTGATCTTCCCTGTATCGCGTAACTGACGACGCCAACCGCGCCGTTGATCGAAATGACAAGCAAAGAGGTGGCAACCGCCGTTCCCATCGGCAGGCCCGCGACCAGGACCAGGGCTGGGACAATGATGAAGCCGCCCCCGATCCCGAAAAAACCTGAGGCGAACCCGGTGCCGAGCGCCGCTGCGATCAGTTGGATTGGGCGAACCTCTTTCCCCTTCTCACGATTCTCAACCCCATCTTTTCCCTCGCTTCCTCCTTTTCGCCACATCTGTACGGCCAGGAAAACCGTGAGCGCCGCCAGCAGGATGAGCAAAACAGGTCCAGGAACGCCGGAGTTCGCCCGCGTGCCGAGATAAGTCCCCCCCGCTCCCAGAATCGCGAACTGCAGGCCCCTCGCGATCGCGACGTGACCCTCGAACACGCGCCTTAGGGCGCCGCTCAGGGCGGTCGCGCCCACCGAGGCCAGAGAGGTTCCGAGCGCCATGTGGGGGGATTGCCCCACGCCGTAAACCAGCAGCGGAACGGCGAGGAGAGAGCCCCCCCCGCCCATCAGGCCGAGGGAGATGCCGACGACAAGCCCGCTCATAATCACAGGGAGAGTTTCCATTGAATCCTTTTCCCGGTTGCGACTGCGGAAATCTGCTTGAGATCCCTCCACAAAATTAAAAAATGCGATCACATCAGGTGCCGATTTTTCGCTTAGGGATCTTAAATGGTACCGGTCGGTGAGAGCGCGGGACCGCAAATGTGGACCTTAATCATGCGACTATCCGAACCTTTGTATTTATGAAGAAATACCCCACAAGTACATTTAATGGGGTCAAGTTACACGGAAAGCCCTATTGCGGCTCCAAGACCCGGAACACCCGCACCGGCTTCGCGATGTTCTTCACCGAGTGCTCGCCCAGGAACTCGAACTTTAGTTTTAGCTTGTTCTCGACCTGATCGTATGAGGTCCCGGAGATGCAGACTTCACCCGGCTCGGCGAGGCTCTCCACGCGGGCCGCGATGTTCACTCCGTCGCCGTAGATCCGCTCATCGTCCACAACCACATCCCCCAGATTGATTCCGATGCGAAACTCCATGTTGCGATCGCTAGGCAGCGCGGCGTTCTGCACCTTGAGCTCTTTCTGGATCTCGACGGCACTCTCGACGGCGGCGACCACGCTGGAGAACTCCGCCAGCATGTTGTCCCCCGGGGAGTCCACCACTCTTCCCCGGTGCTCTTCGATGATCGTGGTCATCACCTTGCGGCAGGCCTTCAAGGTGCGGATGGTGGCTTCCTCGTCGTGGCTCATCAGCCGACTGTATCCCTTGACGTCGGCGCTGAAGACGGCGCTGAGCCGACGCTCGAAGGCCGCCTTGACCACTTGGGAAGCGTCGAAGGGGAAGCCGCTCGACATCCAGCCCTGGAACCCTCCGGCCATGGAATACACGTCCTTGTATCCCATCTCTTGAAGACGCCGGGCGGCGAAGAGGCTGCGCACCCCCCCCGCGCAGTAGAGCACCACCTTCGCCTCGGGATCGGGCACTTGCTGGGCGATCCGCATCTCCAGCGTGCCCCGGCTGGCGTGGACAAAGCCGGGCAGCGTGCCCTCCTCGAGCTCCTCCTTGTCGCGGATGTCGAGGAGGAAAAAAGGCTCGCCGCGCTCGGTCAGATCCATGACTTCGTAGGGTTGAATTTCTGAAACCTCGGCCCGGGCCTCGGCGATGAGCTGTTGAAGATTCTTGGCCAACGTTGTCTCCACGCGCTTGGGGGATCCCCGCAAGGGGGGCGTCCCGGCATGCGTCCTTTTTCCTCGTCCAGAATTACGCGGCGGCCAGAACTCCTGCCCCGATTTTACGCTGAACGTTCTCAATTCCCACCTCCCATTCCGGTATTTGCCTGTAAGTCAGTGGACAACATTTATTTTATCAGATATCCGCCCTCAGGGAGCGACAGCGCTCCCTGAACGGGAGCGCTACCCTAATCCCCGCCGGGGGCCGGCGCGTATCTCCGGCAGGCGACCTCGTCCCATTCGACGCCGATGCCGGGCTTGTCGGTGAGGATGAGGTGACCGTCCTTGAAAGCCATGGGCTCTGAGAGGATCGGCTCCCACCAGGGCATGTGCTCGCACCAGACGGCGTGGGGCGTCGCGCTCATGAGGTGAGCCGAGGTTTCGTGGAACAGGTGCGGGGTGATGGGTACCCCGTGCTCCCGCGCGGCGCCGGCGACCCTGAGCCAGCCCGTCACCCCGGAGCAGCGCTGGAGGTCGGCCATCAATACGTCCGCCGCCCCGACGACGAGGAGGTGGCGCATCCCCCGCTCGTTCCAGCTCGTCTCGCCCTGGCAGACGGGAATGTCGGTGTCCGCCGCGACCTCGGCGCAGCCGCGCACGTCCTCGTGATCAACGGGCTCCTCGACCCACTCGGGGCCAAACTCCCTGAGCGCCCGGCAGGCCTCCTTCGCCCGCTCGACGGTCCAGCCCTGGTTCGCGTCCACCATGAGCGCGATCTCGGGGCCGATGACTTCCCTGACGGCGGCGGCCCGCGCGATGTCTTCCCTGAGATCGGGCTTGCCGACCCGGAGCTTCATCCCGGCGTGGCCGCGCTCAATAAACGAAGCCGCCTCTTCTCTCAGCTCGCCGATTTCGGCGTTGATCCAGAGCCCCTCGCTCGCGTAGGCGGGTATCTCGGTTCGCTCTCCGCCAAGGAGCTTCCAGAGCGGCGCCCCGGCCGCCTTGGCCTTGATGTCCCAGAGGGCGGTGTCGAGCGCCCCGATGGCCATCGCGCTGATGCCGTCCCGGCCGACAAAGCTGGCCGCCTGGCGCATCGCCGCCCAGTTGCCCTCGGTGTCGCCGGCGTCCTTGCCGACGAGCACCCCGAAAAGATCGCGCACCATCGCCATCAGCGCCCGGCACTTCTCGGCCCCGAAGGCGGCGCACCAGCCGACCCCGCTCACGCCCTCCCGGGTCCGGAGGGTGATCGCGCAGGTGTCCACGGCGGGTATCTGGAACGTCGAGACAGCCGCCGGTTTGGGCAGCGGCGCCCGGACGTGCGAGACGTCGACGGTCTGAATCGTGAGCTTTTCGGCCGCCACGGCTAGGCCTCCAGGAAGCCGAAATCGGTCTCCCAGGCCAGAGGCGGGTCGGCGGCGCTCCGATCGAGGCCGTCGCGCTCGAGGCGATCGCGGAACCAGCTTTCCTCCACCCCGTTTGTTTCGGAATCGATTTCGGCCATGTCGCAGAGAATCTGGATGTGATTGCCCGAGGGGTCGGAGATGAAGAAGCCGCGGTGCTCGCCGAAGAACCCGTCTCCCTCGGGGTGGGCCGTGCTGTGGACGGCGGGGGCCCAGAAAATATCGATGTCCTCTTCTTCGCAATAGGCCGCCCAGGCATCGAACTCTTCCTTTGAGCCCACGCGCAGGGAGAAATGATGCATCCCGTGGTCGCTGACCAGCGCGCTGGGGGCGTGCTGGGCCTCGGCGCCCTTGGGCGAGTACATCAGGAGCACATCGTGGTGAAGATTGCGGCAGCGGATAAAGCAGCCCCCGAAATTTCTCGTCGCCCCGGACATCATCCCCGGCTCGACGACCCGGGTGACCTTGAAGCCGAGTTTATCGACGTAAAAATTGACGGCGGCCTTGATGCTGTGGACCTTGATGGCAACGTGGTTCAGGCCCGAAAACTCGGACGGCGGGTTGGCCATGATCCATCTCCTCCGAAGGGGTGAATAATTTCATCCAGGTGCGCGCCGGGCCGGCCGGGCCAACTGGAGCGCCCCCGTCATCATACCGCCAAACGCGCGGGCCCGGCGATTTCGCGTGTCTCAGAGGCTGCGCACCCTGCGCGATTTCGCCCGCGACCATTTCGTGTCCAGCTTTTCGTCGAAAACGATGTCGATGTCCGCAGGCGCGGTGTACCACGAGCCCCGGTCGATCTCGCTCTCGAGGTGGCCGGCCCCCCAGCCGGAATAGCCGGCCGTGAAAATCACCCGGCGCGGCCTGTAGCCCCGGGCGATGGCGCGGAGCACCCGAGCGGTCGGGCTGACACCGATCTGATCGCCCACCCGGAATTCGGGGGTGATTCCGGTCTCGGTCGAGTGGACGGCGAAACCGGCTCCGGGGGAGACGGGCCCGCCATAGTGGATGGCCAACTCGCCCGGGTCCGGGGGCGGGGCGATTTTCAACTGCTTATAAAGCGCGGCGGCCCTCACCTTTCCGATCGCGCGGTTGATGATGAGACCGAAGGCGCCCTTCTCGTCGTGGCGGATCATCAGGATGACGGTTTTTTGAAACCGGGGGTCGCGCATGCCGGAGGCGGCGACGAGGAGGCTGCCCGCGTGGGAGAGGCCGTAGCCCTCGGGTCCCGCCCCATTGGGGGCCGCTCCGCCGGGAGGCACCACGGCGTCGCCTGGCGTCCCGGCTAAGCCGAAAAAAAGCGCGCCAAAAAGAAGCGCCCCCGCGAGACACGGCAATAATCCGGCTCCCGGCGCTGCTCCCCTGGCTGGTCCGCTCACCGAAGCACCCCCGCTGGTTGAGGTATGTATAAGACGTTCCCGGCGATTGTACTATGAACCGATGGAAAACGGAGAGGATATCTAAGCGGTTTTCAGGAAGAGGTTTCGCCCTGGTTGTTGGCCTCGCGCAGCTTCTCGGACATCTGCCGCGCGATGTGGAGGGAGATTTTCAGCGCCAGGCCGGGCATGACCAGGCTGACGATATCGGCGGGGACCTCGAAGAGTTCGGTGTCCTTGGTGGCGGCGGCGGTGGCGGTTCTCGGAATATGCTCGAGCAGGGCCATCTCCCCGAAAATATGGCCCGGCGTCATGCGGGCAAGCTCGCGGCCGCCCTTTGAGATGACGATCTCGCCTGACAGGACGAGAAAGAACCTGTCGCCGATGTCGCCCTCGTTGAAAAGGACCCGCCCCTTTTCGCAGGTTATCCCCCGGCACGAGGCGAGGAGCTCGTGAACTTCTCGCTCCTCGAGTTCCGAGAAAAACGAATAGTTCTTCTGAAGTTTTTTGATAACCGGCCCGAGTTTCCGCAAATGCGCCTGGTTGCACTCTTGCCGTGGTTCTTGATGGACGCCTTGCATGCGCTTTGTAACTCCCGGCGACTTTCGGATAGCGCCCCTTCGATAACAAGGAGCCTTTCGCCACTCAATTAAAACAACCGTCCGGAAGCTGAATTGCTCGGCCGGCGCTCTCGGAAAACCCCCTGTTTCCCAAAAGCGCCACTGGGGACCGGACCGCTGATTTTACGGTAAGCAAATTCGCCTAGCGCTTGTTGTCGTTCCTCTGTTTGACGAAATCAATTCCAATCCGGAACGGCATAATCAATAGCGCTGTGATAACGATAATTGCCCAAATGTTTTCCACGGCCGACATCTCCCTAAATCGAGAAAAAGTGAACGCTGCCCGGTGTGACCACCGGCATGCCCGTGTGTTAATGCAAGTCACATTCCGGTGGGTGAGAGACCGGGCCAAAAAAAGGAAAAAAATTAGACAGCAGATAACTGGCTGTTTTTAAATGGATAACGGACCTTCCAGATTTGAGCTAAATTTAGACATTTTGTTATTTATATAATTGTGACCGGCCCCGAATTTGGCTGTAAGCAAGGGTTTTTTTGACGCGGGGAGAGATATTTGGCACGAATCCAGAAAAATTTTCCACCCGAGGGAGGGGAAGCCGCAATCGCCCGCCCGAAAGAATTTACATTATTTATATTAATGGGCTGCCCGCCGTATCCTCCTGAATTTTGCTCACATGCCCGCCCGGGCCTCGAATTCTTCTTTCGAGCCCTCCTGGCGGGGGGGGAATAGGCGGGGGTTGATCGATGGATGGCTGGCGGCCCAAGGATTTTCGCCTCAACAGGCAAAAGGACTATAATCCCCCCGTTTCGAAGCCCCAGGGCCCCGCTGTTCACCGTGAAGGATCGCAGAGATGTCCGCCATTCGCATTCAAAAGATCATCTCCCAGGCGGGCGTCGCCTCCCGGCGCGAGGCCGAGCGCCTCATCCGCGCCGGAGCGGTGTCGATTAACGGCGAGATCGTCACCGAGATGGGTACCCTGGCCGACCCCGCCCGGGACGCCATCAAGGTCCGGGGAAAGCTCCTCTCCCGGCGCGAGGAGCCCGTCTATCTGGCCCTGAACAAGCCGCGCAACGTACTCACCACCATGCGGGACGAAGAGGGAAAGGATCGCCCC
>JAVEPB010000254.1 GCA_030922375.1 bacterium
GCCACATAGTTCATTAGGATATCGTCCGCCGGCACCTGAGACGAAAGAACCATGGCCTCCGGGCTTCGCTCCGCTTCGCCCTGCGGCCATGGTTCCAGAACTCTAAGAGAAGGTGGTATCACTAACGGGGGCAGGTCAACACAGCCCTTAAAGAGGATACAAAAGCTAGATTTGCTTTACGTTATTCTTTCAAAAATGAAAGTGGTTCCAGAAACACTCACGACATAATTTTTGCGACAAAAAACATCAAAGGCTATAACATTATGAAGGGTATAATGGCAGCCGAAAGCACCAGCAGACCACAGGGTGTTCCCTCCTTTGAATACAATCCAGCTTTACTTCCTGAAAATCTTCAACAACCTAGCCTTCCTTATTTTCGTCCTCTAGATGAGCTCAAAGATACCCTCCTTGAATTTTTTACTGGCCAAACAATTTCCATGATAGATATTTATTTACAACACAACGTCGGGACAAATTATGTATCGATCAATTATAAAGACGCTTTAAATTTACTCGAAAAAGAGGATAAGATAACCGCCAACCCCTCGGCTGATAAAAGACCCAAGAGGCTGGGGAAAGTAACTTTCGCCGAAAAAACATTGGTCACCTTTCCTCCGCTCAAAGGAAAATGACATGGGTGGCAAATCAAGTATCGAATGGACGGAATCCACATGGAACCCGGTGACCGGGTGCACAAAAATAAGTCCGGGATGCAAAAATTGCTACGCGGAGCGCATGTCGGTACGCCTCAAAGCGATGGGACAGCGGAATTACGTCAACGGGTTCGATTTGACTCTCCACGAATCGGCACTCGAGCTGCCCCTGAAATGGAAAAAACCGCAAATCATTTTCGTGAATTCCATGAGCGATTTGTTTCAGGAAGGCATTCCCGCCGAGTTCATTCAACGCGCTTTTGAAGTAATGAGGGAAGCGGATTGGCACCAATATCAAATTTTGACAAAAAGATCGGAAAGGCTTTTGGAGCTGGACCCCGAAATAAAGTGGGCTCCGCATATTTGGATGGGGGTGAGTGCTGAAGACAAAGACTACAAATATCGAATTGACCACCTGAGAAAAACCAGTGCCCACATTAAATTCCTGTCCCTTGAGCCTTTGTTGGGTCCGCTCGGAAAATTGAATTTAAGAAAGATTGATTGGGCCATCGTGGGAGGAGAATCCGGCCCTTACGCAAGGCCGATGGACCCGAAATGGGTTTCGGATATTCGCGATCAATGCAGAAAAGCCAAGGTCCCGTTCTTCTTCAAGCAATGGGGAGGCAAAAACAGAAAGAAGGCCGGTCGCGTCCTGGAAGGACGCACCTGGAATCAAATGCCCCTAAAAACCAGTCAACTCAGAAAATACGCAATGGGATAACAGGAGGTCCTGCCGGACCTCATCCCTCACTCCCTACCAAATATCTCCCGAGGATGCTTTTCGCTGAGCATGGAATTGCAGATCATCCAGTTCTCGGGCGGCACATCCTCGAACATCACCCAGACGGCCTCGGCGGGGGCCTTGGTGTTGTTCATCATGACGTCGTGCATCTGAGAGGCAACCTGTTTTTTGGTCTCCGGCGACAGGCCGAAGGCGGAAACGCGGACGAGGGGCATTTGGGGGGACCTCCGTTGACAGAGTGGGTGGAGCGCGGACAGAGAGCTCGGGAAGTCCTCACGGACTTCATCTATCGGACCTCACCCCTCGCATACTGAGAGCTCGTTACTCACTCGCTCTCAGGGCGAAAAGTAAAAATCCTCGGGCGGTTTTTCCTTGGGTTTTTTCTCGTTGATATCCTTTCGGCGCTTTTCGCGCTCGGCGGCGCGGGCGATGGCTTCCTGTCTGATCTTTTCGCGCTCGGCGGCCTCGAGGGGATCGAGGGACTCCTTGCCCAGGTTCTGGTCCTTCTTGTCGCCGGGGTAGGCGGGGGCGCGCTCGTGACCCAGCTTGGCGAAGGCGCGGCCGAAGATGCGGTGGGCGGCGGTCTCCTCGGAGTGGCCCGGCAGGGGCGGGGCGGGCTTTTTTCTTCGCGCGCGTTTGGCCATGTCGATGCCTCTTTCTTTTTTTAACCCAGGTTATCGCCCAGGAAGGCGTCAACCGCGCTGTTCCAGCCCTCGGGGTTGCGGCGGTAGGCGTTGTGGCCGCCGTAGTCGAGAAGGTGGAGCCGGGAGCCCTTGATCATCCGGTTCAAATCCTCGGCGTAGTAGGGCGGGGTGAGCGAGTCGTCGCGGGCGGCGATGATCAGGGCATTTTTGTCGATATTCGGAATTTCGTCCAGGCGGTCGTGCGCGAGCGTCATGTCGATCCGCGCGAGGAGGATACCGGTGTCGGCGATGGTTTCTTTCTGGCGCTTTTCGAGCGCGAGCATTTTCTCGAGATCGTTCCGGAACATGGTGGGCCCGCCGGTCCAGATCGAGCTCACCTCGATGTAGGCCTCCTGGCCGTAGGCCTCGAGAATGCGCCGCCGCGCGAGCTGGAGCCTGGTCATGTACTCGTCCGCCGCCGTCCAGGTGTTGGTGAAGACGGCGAGGCCGACGCGATCGGGGTAATCGAGGGATAGATTCTGGAGGATGCACCCGCCCGTCGAGGCGCCGACGACGTGCGCCCGCTCGACGCCGAGATGGTCGAGGACGGCGAGGGCGTCAATGGCGATCCGGGCGGTCGTGTAGCCGTCCCCGGCCTTGTCGCTCTCGCCCGAGCCCCGGTGGTCGAAGGAAATGCAGCGGTAGCGCTTCGAAAAATGAGGGAACTGGAACTCCCACATCTTCGAGAGGCCGATGAGGCCGGGGATGAAGAGAATGGCTTCGGCTTCGGTATCGCCCGCCTCGATGTAGTTGATGTGGATGTCGCCCGCCTTGATCCGCGGCATGATTTTTCCTCCATCTTCGCGGGCGAAACGCCTCGCAGGTCCTGGCTCGCGGACAAGAAAACGCGCCGCCGGACGGCACCTAAAAAAACCATCGAAATAATCGGAGAGACAATCGCAGCCCAGCGCGCCCTCCCGGCCTTGCGGAGCCAATCTGAAACTTATATCCGGGAGCGGGCGACTGTTTTATGGACGATCGGCGTTTCTTCTTCCCCGGTCGTCCACTCCTCTTCCGCGTCCCAGCCTCCGGCTATCCCTCCGGCGATCGACGGGATACGCCGTCCGCATCAGCCAGCCGCGGACCCTGGAGCGCAGACCGGTCGTGGCGAATTCCTTGGTCATGTAGTCGGTGGCGCCGGCCTCGAAACAATCGATAATATCTTCTTCCTCGAAGCGTTTTCCGGTGACGACGATGATGGCCAC
>JAVEPB010000255.1 GCA_030922375.1 bacterium
AATCATCATCGGTGAAGTAGATGGTCCGCACCCTGGGATGGGAATCAACGATTCTCCGCACCACATTAACGAGGTTTTCATCCGTGCTGCTGATGACGGGAACATTGCCCCCCGTCGCCGCGGTCAGTTGAAACGTGGAAATACAAAACCTGCAGCCGATGGGACAGCGATTCCTGGCAAAAACGCGCACGGTATGGATCTCTATGTCCATCTGATCTGAATATTGATCCCTGGACTTATAGTAATCGACCCAATAATCCCAGTAAGGCTCGTATTCGATGCCCTCCCATTCGAGGGCGTCCGTGGCTTCGTCAAAGAGTTCCTGATTCAGATTTTCCGCGCGATTCTTGACGATGGCTCCCGGAATTTCACTGGGCGGCATCCCCTCGGCGAGCCTAAACAAAGGAACTTCTCCCTCTCCCTGAACGACAATATCGCATGGGGACTTGTCGAGAATGGTCTGATAGTTGAACTGGGCTTCCATGCCGCCGGCCACAATGGTGGCGGAAGGGCAAATCTTCTTGGCCAGACGGAGATTCTGAATGTCATTAAGAAGGGTTTCCTCCAGCACTGAAACACCGATGATGTCCCAAGGTTCCCGTTCCAGCATTTTCTCAAGGGTCCCCCCCTTGTCGCCCCGAACCAAGCGCAGGTTGGTGTCAAAATACACCGCATCATGCCCACGGGCCTTCAGAAAGCCCACCATCCTGAGTACGCCCAAACTGGGAGCCATGAATGACGGCGGGGTTTTCCCCGGCACCTTTCTTTCGTCATCGCTGGTAGCCGGAATAAGCAGTATTTTCTTGGGAGTCTTGGTCACTGACCTATTGCTCTCGCGCTATAATTTTATTCGTTGATGAGGGCAGAAGTAACTGAATGCCGTTTCTTCTGTAAATATTCTTCGGCCTGGATTAATTGGATAAAACGATCCAGCGCCGGGCTTACGACCACGGCCGTGCGCTCCAAAGTCCGCCTTCCAATAAAATAGATAAGCAAGCCTGGTACGATTCCAAGGAAAAGTCCAAACAAAACCATCCATGAAGAATGTCCTGCGCTCTGGAAGGTCATATTTTACAAGAACCTGATATTTTCATCTACTAATTTTTTTATCTTCAAATCTTTCAGCAATAATGTCCTTCCTAATAACTTGAATTCTTTATGCTGTAACTTAAAAACATTTGTTTCACTATTTATTGAAAATTCATATTCACCAATCTTTGGTATGGTCTGCTTTAATTTATCTACAACTTATTCAATATCCACGTCTGTTCCGGTTTCTAAAACAAACCTGCGGGAATTGCTCGATGTGTTTTCCACGGGATGTTCCCGAGATATTTTTATTTTTATATTCTTGATGTTCCCTGTCCCTTTTCCAGTTTCATTCATAACCACCAACCACGACCTCCAATTATACCGGGCATGTGCGGCAGGGCGTTCCGTCCTCCCAAAATTTCAGGTAAAAGATTCTCAAGCCGACAGTCCTCGGATAATCGTCAGCTCGCCTTGTTCAGGGGCCGGGAAGCGGCTGTGACGTCTCTCTTTCGGTAATAGTTACGCACATAGGCCGGCGACAGGTGGGTATTCGCCAACTTGAACCCCGAATAGGGCGGCCACAGGTCTTCCAGATCATGGTCAATCCCGCTGCTGCCCGGGGTTTCCATTTCCTCCACATAATCGCGTGTGGCCTCGAGAATTTCGTCCGCCGTGTTGTTTTCTACGATGAAGGCGCCGGGGAATTCGATCGAGAACGCATATTTTCCCGCCATATCCGAGAAGGAAATATGGTTCCCCTCATGGTCATAAACGTGTTTGTAATAGAGCCATGTCTTGCTAAAAACGCTGCTGAATTGGAACGCGTTGAGACCAAGCATGGGACGGTCCGTAGCCATTGCAGCGAAGATACCGCCGCCGCCCATATCACCGATAAAAATATCCGTGTGCAGCGCCGTATAGATTCTCCAGATATGGCAATCCAGCCCCAACATCTCACTGTCCACCACCATGCCTTCAAACTCCTCCGCCACCGATCTGACCAGGGGGCGATCCCCGGTGAGAAGGACCTGACAACCGCGCGACACCAGAAAACGTATGGCGGGCAGATAGGTCTCAAAGGAACTTCCGTCAGAATTGATCGCGAAAGAAGTCTCGCTGGATCTCTTCTTGAGATAAAGCCCGCACAGGCGCACTCCCGCACGATCCCCCCGCGCCCGTGTCAATGCATGTTCCACCGTTGCGCGCAGTTCCGGGGGCAGGGACGGTTTCTTCAGCATGAGATCGCGTTGAAGATGGAAATACATGCCGTACATCATATCGCCTGGCCACTCGTCCGCCCAAATATCCCGGGGGGTTCGCGCCAGCATTTCGTTGAGAGCCTTGAGGCAGGCCTCAGGAGGAGGAGCCCCTCCTTTAAAAATTTTTGCGTAGGTCTGCAGGACAGGACTGTTACCCAGCCAGCACGCCAGGCGTGACAGAATCCACCTCGCCGCAGGGTCATGC
>JAVEPB010000256.1 GCA_030922375.1 bacterium
CTCGCCGAGGAAGGGAAACTCCATCCCATCCAGGAACAGTTCTGGGAAAAACACGGACTGCAGTGCGGCTTCTGCACATCGGGGATGATCCTCACCGCCTATCAACTGCTCGAGCGGAACCCCGACCCCTCCGAGGAGGAAATTCGCCGCGGCATCGATGGCAACATCTGCCGGTGCACGGGATATCAGCACATCGTGGACGCGATTCAGGCGGCCGCCGGGGAAGTGAAATAATAGGGACGTAGCGCACCGCCGCGCCCTACACCGCCGTGCCGGGCACCGCCCGGCACAGACCGAGGCAATGAAAAATGGCCAAAGCGCCGGAAGCCCCCAAATTCATCGGCTCTCCCATCAAGCGGCGGGAGGACCCCAAACTCCTTCGGGGCCTCGCCCGCTACGTGGACGACATCGAGCTTCCCGGAACGCTCCACATGGCGGTCGTGCGAAGCCCCTTCGGCCGGGCCGGCGTCCGGAGCGTCGATATCGACACCCTGCGCGATCTGCCGGGCGTGGTGGCCGTCTATACCGCCGCCGATCTCGAGGGCGTCGGCCCCGTCCCGGTGGCCGGCCTCGTGCCGGACGCCAAGGTCCCCGTCCAGCCCGTCCTGGCGGATAAGGAAGTGAAATTCGCGGGCGAGCCCGTCGCGGCCGTCGTCTCGGAGACCCGCTACGGAGCGGCCGACGCGGCCGCCCTCGCCGAGATCGATTTCGACCCCAAGGAGGCGGTGGTGGACCTCGAAAAAGCCCTCGCACCGGGGGCCCCCAAGGTGCATGAGGAATACGAGGACAACGTCGCCTTCAACTGGGAACTCGCGGGCGGGGACGTCGAAAAAGGACTCGCCGAGGCCGACATCGTCGTCAAGCAGAAGATCGTGAACGGCCGGGTCGTTCCCCTCGCCCTCGAGCCGAGGGGCGTTCTGGCCAGCTACGACGCCGGCGAGGACAAGCTCACCCTCTGGTCCTCGACCCAGGTCCCCCACAAGCTCAGGACCCACCTCGCCGAGCAGATCGGCATGGCCGAGAACCGGGTGCGCGTCATCACCCCCGAGGTCGGGGGCGGCTTCGGCAGCAAGCTCAACGTCTACCGCGAGGAGGCGCTCGCCGCCTATATCTCGCGCGACCTGGGCCGGCCCGTGAAGTGGATCGAGTCGCGCTCGGAGAATTTCCTCGCCACCATCCACGGGCGCGGGCAGATGGGCGAGGTGGAGATGGGCCTCATGAAGGACGGCACCCTCACCGCCCTGCGCTACACCATCCTGGCCGACTGCGGGGCCTACTATCAATACCTGACGGTGGCCATCTTCACCCTCACCGGCCTCATGATTCCGGGCCCCTACAAGCTCCCGAACGTCGAGATGAAGGTGACCGGCGTTTTCACCAACAAGATCGCCACCGACGCCTACCGCGGGGCCGGGCGGCCCGAGGCCACCTACGTCCTCGAGCGCATGATGGATATCGCCGCCGCCGAAATCGGAATGGACTCGGCCGAACTCCGGCGGAAAAACTTCCCGGCGAAATCAGAGTTTCCCTTCGCCACGGCTGCCGGGCTCTCCTACGACAGCGGCGACTACCTCGGGACGCTCGACAAAGCGCTCGATAACGCCGGCTACTCCGATATGCGCCGCGAGCAGGAGAAAGCCCGCAAGGAGGGCCGCTACCTCGGCATCGGGCTCTCGACCTACGTAGAAGTCTGCGGGATGGGCCCCTCGGCCGCCCTCGGCGGCCAGGGCTGGGAGAGCGCCCGGGTGCGCGTCGAGCCGGGCGGCAAGGTGACGGTCTTCTCGGGAGCCTCCCCCCACGGCCAAGGCCAGAAAACCTCCTTCGCCCAAATCGTCGCCGACGGGCTGGGGGTCGATGTGGACAACATCGAGGTCATCCACGGGGACACCGACACCGTCCCCTTCGGGGTGGGCACCTTCGGCAGCCGCGGAACGGTGGTCGGCGGCACGGCCGTCGTCATCGCCCGCGACAAGGTGAAAGAGAAGATGGCCCGCTACGCGGCGATGAAACTCGAGGCCGACGCCTCGGACATCGAATTCGCCGGCGGAAAAATCTATGTGAGAAGCGCCCCCGAAAAATCGGCGGATTTCGCCGAAATCTCGGGGATGGCCTACTCTGCGATCGAACTCCCGCCGGGGACCGAACCCGGCCTCGAGGAGACCCACTTCTTCGAGCCGCCCAACTTCACCTTCCCCTTCGGCGCCCATGTCGTACTGGCCGAGGTGGACCCCGCCACCGGCGATGTGAAAATCCTGCGCTACGTGGCCGTGGACGATGTGGGCAACCAGATCAACCCGCTCCTGGTCGCGGGCCAGATTCACGGCGGAATCGCCCAGGGCGCCGGCCAGGCGCTCGACGAAGAGGTGCTCTACGACACCGGCGGCCAACCCATCAACGGCTCGATGATACACTACACCCTGCCAAAGGCGGACATCTTCCCGAGGTTCGAACTCGATCACACCACAACCCCGACCGACGTGAACCCGCTCGGCGCGAAGGGCGTCGGCGAAGCCGGCACCATCGGCTCAACGCCCGCCGTGGTGAACGCCGTCGTGGACGCGCTCTCCCCCTTCGGGGTCCGGCATCTGGACATGCCCGTGCGGCCCGAGCGCATCTGGCGCGCGGTCGCCGGAAAGGGGACAGAGGGATGATTCCCGGCGCGTTCGAGTACCTGCGGCCCGAAACCCTCGAGGAGGCGATCCAGCTCCTTCAGGAGAACAGAGAGGAGGCGGTCCTTCTCGCCGGAGGGCACAGCCTCATTCCCATCCTCAAGGCCCGGCTCGCCCAGCCCGGAATCCTCATCGACATCAGCCGGATCCCCGGCCTCAAGGGAATCGGCCGGGAGGAGGAGGCCCTCCTCATCGGCGGGATGACGACCCACCACGAGATCGAGAGCGCCCCGGAGGTGGCCGAGCTCTGCCCGATTCTGTCCGAGACCGCCACACTGATCGGGGACGTCCAGGTGAGAAACCGCGGAACGATCGGCGGCAGTCTCGCCCACGCCGACCCCTCGGCCGACTACCCGGCCGTGCTGATCGCCCTTGACGCCGAATTCGTGATCACCGGGCCGGACGGGGCGCGCTCCTGCCGCGCCGAGAATTTCTTCGAGGGACCCTTCGATACCGCGATGGAGGAGACCGAAATTCTCACCTCTATCATCGTTCCAGCGCCCCGGGGGAAAATCGGCGGCGCCTACTGCAAGGAGGCACAGCAGGCGAGCGGTTTCGCCGTTTGCGGGGTGGCGGCCGCCATCGTGCTCGGAGCCGGGGGCGAGGTCGAATCCGCCAGCGTCGGCGTCACCGGCGTCTCTGCGGCGCCCTACCGGGCGGCTGGAGTCGAGAGCGCCCTTACGGGCCAGGCGCCTTCCGCCGAAAATATCGAGGCCGCCGCGGACCATGCCACCGACGACATCGAGCCAATCGAAGACCTTTACGGCTCGGCGGAATTCAGGGGCCACCTGACCCGGGTGTGGACAAAACGCGCTCTCGAGCGGGCCATTCAAATGGCGGGCTCATGACCGGCGGCACCTCCCTGATTCCATCGATTCCCTTCGTCGATCACCACAACCGGCTCCTCATATCGGACCTGCGCGCCTTCGGCGACTCCGACTGGAAGCGGCCCAGCTACTGCCCGGGCTGGACGGCCGCCCACGTCATCGGCCACATGACCCTGGGGGCCGTTTTTTACGCCCACGTGGTCCGGGCCGGGGGGGAGGGAATCCTCGCGCCGCCCTTCGGGGCGAAGGACGTTCCCGAATTCAGGGCGATCCGCGCCACCCGGATGGAGGAACTCGTCGCCCTCCCCGGCGGGGCGCGCGTCGATCGTTTCGAGGAGGAAGCCGAAACGCTCCAGGCGGCCTTCGCCGCCGTCCCTGAATCGGACCTGGACAAAAACGCCTGGCACCCCCGGTGCCCCACTCCGATACGGTTTTTTCCGCCCCAGCGATTCTACGATCTCATTCTCCACGGGTGGGACATCCGGAACGAGCCGGAGTCCTCGATCATCCCCGAAGGACTCGATCACGGCCTCGATATTCTCAAGGAGCGGCTCCCGTTTTTCTACAACCAGAGCCCCGACCCCGCCCTCGAGGGCGTCCTCCGGTTCGAGACCACCGGCCCGGCCCACAGCTGGGAGGTCGAGGTCCGGGACCAAAAGGCGGCTCACCGGCCCGACTCCGCCGGGGGGATGGCCCCCGCTGGGCGCATCGGCTCCGCTGACAGCGCCAGCTCCGCCGACGCTACCCTATCGGCTTCGGCCAGCGACATGATCCTCCTCGCCTCGGGCCGCGCCGACATCGGGGCCAGGCGAAGCGCCGGCGCGCTGCGGATCGAGGGCGACGCCGCCAAGGCCGAAGCGTTCATGAAAATCCTTTTCAACCCGTTTTAGCGGGCTGCTCGTCGCAGGCTACTCATACAGGCTATTCTTAGCGGGCTATTCGTTGCAGACTGATTATTGCGTGCTATTCATCGTTCCTTTTAAATTCAAAGAGGCCGGACATGGCGAAAAAAGAGCTACCCGAGGTCAACATCGCGAAAGCCCACGCCGACTGGGAGGGTGCGGAGTGCTCGCGGATCACGACCCCCTCCGGACAGACCGTCCATATCGACTCGCCCGCCTACGCGGGAGGAGCGCCCAAGGGCCCCGCCCCCACCGAAATGATGATGTGCGCCTACGCCGGAGCCACCGCCATGCTTCTCTACCGCATCACGCAGGGCATGGAGGTCGCCATCCACTCGCTCGAGGTGGACGCCCGGGGGAGCTACAGCCCGCGCGGAATCGCCGGGATGGAGGGCTATCACCCCCGCTACACAGGGGTAGAGGTCGATATCAAGATCGCCACCGACGCCACCCCCGGCCAGCTCGAGCAGATCAAGGCCGACCGGCGGCGGCGCTGCCCGGTCCACTGCGTATTGGCGGCCAGCGGGGCCGAGATGAAGGAAAACTGGGACGTCTCCTGACCGAAGAGCACCCCCTCGATCGAACATGTGACGCATCGGCGCATGAAACTCCTCGTTTTTCGGGCGGGTCCGGGACCATATTATGTATGATGAAACGACTTGTTTTAACTGAGCCGCTATCAATTTCATCGAAAAATTGAGAATGGCACTTAAATACACTGTCGATGATGCACAAAAGATGATTTTCGTTGATGGAAGCGGCACCGTTACGGGGCAGGATATCCTTGCCACCCAAACGGAAGTAAACGAACCGGATTTCAAGGGGCGCTCTTACAACCGGCTCATTGATTTCAGAGATGTGGATAGTTTTCAGGTTTCAAGCCAAGAAGCCTCTCAAATTGCGTGGAATTCGGAAAAAAATGATGCATTTGAAAAGGTCGCATTGGTGGTCAGCAAGGAGTTTCACTATGGATTGGGAAGAATGATAAGTGAGCGAGGTCTGAGCGATAGAGTGGAAGTCTTCCGGATTATGGTAGGGGCCAGGAAATGGCTCGGCCTTCCACCTATGTGACCTGGGAATGAATTTCAAATTAGGAAACTACCGAGCCCTTTCGCCGTATGACCCCTCTTAAACAGCCCATTCCGGGCCTCTGGCCAGACCATTCATGTTGCGTTGTCACTATTTCACCTAAACCCTCCAAATATCCTAGAAATCCCAATCCTCCCAGGGGCTTGACCTATCCCTTCAAACCTTTTATTTTCAATTGGATATAATGAATTCATCCAGTTGCCCGAGTCCCCCCGGAAGGTGGCCCCCATTAAACTTCTCATCGACGGCTACAACGTCATCCCCGCCATCCCGGAGCTGGGGCGGACCCTCCGAAGAGATCTCACCGAGGGCCGGGAGGCGTTCCTCGCCCTCCTCGGCGAGTACAGGCGCGCCTCCCCGGCTTCGCCCGACATCACCGTGATCTTCGACGGTAAGCATCACACCAGCCAGGGGCGGGCCGGCCGGGGCCGGGTCGGTCAGGAGCGCTCCGGCCGCGTTCACGGCATTGGCGTGCGTTTCTCGCGCAACGAGATCGCCGACGATCTGATCCTGAGGATGCTCGAAAAGGAAATGCGGGGCGCGACGCTGGTCTCCTCGGACCGCGCCCTCGGCGAGGCGGCCCGTGCGTTGGGCGCCACCGTCGTGCGCTCGGGCGAGTTCACCGGCCGCCTTCTCATGACGATGGCGGGCGGAGAGCCCGAGGAGGAATCAGAGGACCGCCCGGGCCGGACATCGACGAAAAAGAAGGGAAATCCGAGAAAACTGCCGAAAAAAGAGAGGGGCCGCAGACGCTCACTCGGGAATCTCTGAGACTTACACCTCGGAGGACTCCCTGGCGGGAGTCACCTTAACGAAAGCCTCACCTCGACGCTTAGTGTCCGTTATTTCTTGAGCCAGCCGCCCTTGAGGATCAATTTCGCCAGGGCCTCGCCCATCACCCTGTGGCCCTCGGCGCTCATGTGCCCGTCCCGGGGATGGAGATAAAGGCTCCGGGGCGCGGGATGTTTCTCGAAGGGGCCGACGACATCGAGAAACGGAAATCCCTGGGCCCGGGTGATGCGGCGAAACGCCCGGAACTCGCCCTGATGGCGGGGCGAGCCCAGCGACCCGCCGGCCGGGATATAGGCCATGACGATGGGGACGCCGATCTTCTCGCGGGCCTTCCGCCATTCGGCGACGATCCCCTCGAGGCCGGCGACTTCCCCCTTATTTTTATCGAAATCCTTCCGGAGCGCTTTTCGCTCGGACTCAAAATCGGGATAAGGATTCCGGCGCAGGTGCTCCTTGGCGGCCCGGCGTATTTTCCGGTAGTTGAACCAGTAGTGATAGAGCCGGGGGGACCACGAGGATTTCCGGAGGCGGCTGGCCGCCGCCTCCTCTTCCCGGAGCCGCGTGGCTTTCTCTCCGGTCACCAGATTCTTCAGGCTGGCCTTGCTCACATCGTCGATAAAAAACTCGGCGACCACCAAATCGGGTTTAAAGCGGACGCCGCGCCCGAGCAAATAGGCGAGCGACTGGACGCTGTGCCAGGCGGGCACGGCGGCGTTGATGACCTCGACCCGGTGGCCCTCGGCGCGGAGCCTCGACTCGAGAACGCCGAGGAAGGTTTGCTCCTCCTCCACCCCCCAACCGAAGCCGAAGGAATCGCCCAGGCCCAGGATCCGGAAGACGCCCCGGGGCTTTTCAGGGGAGCGATCGGGGCCCCGGTGGCCGAATTCGTCGATCCGGATGTGGTAGCCGATATCCACGTGCCAGCCCCGCGCGCCGGGCCGGTTCACCCATCCGAATTCGGGGGAATACTTCGCGTAGCTCCTCACGCGCGGGCGGCTCATGGGAGGGTCCCAGATCACTAGCGTCACCTCGGCGGCCGCCAGCGCGAGGGCCGTGGCCACCGACGCGGCCGCCAGCCGCCCCAAGGCGAGGCGCCAGTTCCATTTCCTTGCCGGGAACGCCGCCGCCGCCGACACCCCGGCGAACACGGCGGCCGCGAAGGCCGGATGGGCGTGAAGAGAATAGCCCGCGATCAACTGAGCCAAAATCGCGGCGAGGCCTATCAGACCCGCGGGGAGGAAGGTCCTCTCGAGGGCGGCCGGGGCGCCTTCCGTCTCGCGCCTGAGATACACCCCCGCCGCGCCGGCGGCGATGAGGAGCGCCGCGATAAGCAGCCGCCAGGCCGCCCCGGCGGGGGCCCTCGCGCCCCCCGGCGGCTTGATGGAAAAGAAGGACCCGAGCCTGAAGAAATAGTTCCGGTAATCGATCCGGCGGAGGTGAAGACGGCTCCCGGCCGCCAACTCGAAGGCGATTTCGAGTTTTTCCCCCTTGGCCGCGAAGGGCGCGGAGAAAACCGCGCGGCGCCATTTTCCGCCGGGCTCCAGGCGGGCGGCCCGCCCGCCCGAGACCGTTACATCGGCGGGCTCTCCTTCGAGCACATAAAAAACGCGGACCAGATAGGCCTCCGAAGCCGGGTTCGGGACAAACAGCCTCGGCCTTCCGGCCCGGCTGGTTATCACCCCCCGCCTCCCCCGGCGCAGGGCGGGAGAGGTCCACTCCCCCGGGGCGCGCACATCCCAGATCGGAAACCGCTTGCGCACGGGCCCCGGATCCGAATCGGCGACTAGCAGGGCCGCCCAGGCGGCGCATAAAACGGAGAGCAGGGCGATGAGCCAATTCTTCATCCGGCGATTTCCTCGTTTCGGCGCAAACCAGGGCAAAAAGATACGGACCATTTTAGCAAAAGAGATGTCCGGTTGGGAGTTGGGAGACGGCCGGTCGGCGTTATTTCGACAGGAGGAAGTTGCCGACGACGAGCTTGTCCATCTCCGAGGCCGTGAAGGTCCGCCACGCGTCGGCCGGGGTGTTGACGATCGGCTCTCCCCGGAGGTTGAACGAAGTGTTCAGCACGACGGGCACCCCCGAGGCCTCCCCGAAGGTTTCGATCAGGCGGTAGTAGAGCGGGCTCTCCTCCTTGACCACCGTCTGCAGGCGGCCCGTCCCGTCCACGTGGGTGATCGCCGGAAGCTTGGACTTGGCCTCCTCGCGCACCGGCACCACCAGGAGCATGTACCGCGCCGGGTAGTGGCGCTCGGGCTCGTCGATGTCGAAATATTGGCCCGCCTTATCGGCCAGCACCGAGGGGGCGAAGGGCCGGAAGGGCTCGCGGAATTTTATCTTGGTGTTGACGATCTCCTTCATCGCCTCGCTCGTCGGGTTCGCCAGGATCGAGCGGTGGCCCAGCGCCCGGGGGCCCCACTCGAAGCGGCCCTGGTGCCAGCCGACCACGTCGCCCGCCATGATGGACTCGGACACCCGGCCCAGGAGCTCGCCCTCGTCCGCGATCTCCTCCCACCGGGCGCCCTCGGCGCCGAGCTGATCGGCCGCCTCGGCGGCGGTGTACTCCTCGCCCCAGTAGGCGTGGGTCATAACCGGTGAGCGCTTGCCCTTAAGAACGGCGTTGTGCACATAGAGCGCCGCCCCCAGCGCGCCGCCCCCGTCGCCCGCAGCGGGTTGGATATAGATTTCCTTAAAACCCGACTCCCTGAGCAGACGCCCGTTCGCCACCGAATTGAGCGCGACGCCTCCGACCATGCAGAGCTTGTCGAGGCCCGTCGAGCGGTGGAGAGCCCCCGCCATGTCGAGCACCAACTCCTCGGTCACGCGCTGGATGCTCGAGGCGATGTCGGCGTAGTGCTCGTTCCTCCGGCAGGCCGCCTCGTAGTCGGCCGGCTTTGGGCCGTAGTAGCCGGGATAGCCCGAGCTGCGCGTGAAGAACTGGCTCTCGGGCTCCCGGGAGGGCCCCAGCAGATCGGTGAGCTTCTCTCCGAAACTCCGGGTCGCGGAGCGGTGGAAGGTGAAGTAGTCCATGTCCAGCGAAAAACTCCCACTCCCCTCCCGGCGGACCGTCTTCCACACCTCGTCGAGATACTTGGGCTCGCCGTAGGGCGCCATGCCCATCACCTTGTATTCGCCCTCGTTCACCTCGAAACCCAGATAGGCCGTAAAAGCGCTGTAGAGCAGACCCAGCGAATGCGGAAAGCGCTGCTCGCGCTCGAGGGCGATCTCCTGGCCCCGCGCGCGGCCCATCGTCGTCGTCGCCCACTCCCCCACCCCGTCCACGGTGAGGA
>JAVEPB010000257.1 GCA_030922375.1 bacterium
GGCGGTTTCCCTTGTAGGAGCTGGGCATTTCATACCAGAGGGGATCTACTGTCGTGTTCCGGCGGCGGGCGCCGGCCTGCTTGTGCCCCTCGAAGGTGAGGCAGTCCCTGAAGGCCACCGGCCGGGGGACGGGCGCCAGCATGCGGACCTCTGAGAGGCTGTAGGCCAGCTTTTCGCCCTCCGGGCCCTCCGAGCCCGGGCCCTGGGCCTCCAGATAGGCCAGGGCGTCCCTGGCGGCCTCCAGAGAGGGTTCCCCGCCCGCCGCAAACTCGCAGATATCCTGCGGAATCCGGAAATCGGCATATTCCCGGTAGCGGGGCTCCCCGCCCCCGGCCTGGAGCCGGGCCGCACCGGCATGGGCCAGATCAACGGCCATTTCCTCGCTCCCGGAGTTCCAGAGCGCCCCTAGCCGTCTGATTTTCCCTGCCGGGGTGGCCACATCGAACGTAATGAATTTCATGGATTTCCTCCGAAATGTAAGTGCCCCGAGGCCCCAAGTGAATCTCGCGGGCAGGCGCCGGCCCGCGAGGGCGTCTGCCAGGCGATATGGGAATGAATGAGACATCAAGCTTACCATTTTGAGCGATGGGGCGTCCCTCGCCGGAAGGTTTCGGGCCGGCATCTCACTGGCGAGAGCGCAAAGGCTTGTTTTCAAATCGCTCTTCGGGCCAGCGGAATAGCGATTATCAAGGGCCAATTCGGGCTTGACTTCCCAAGGGCCTGCGGTTAGCTTTAGGCGTTTTTTGAGGCAAGGCTCACCAGGGAAAGCCCCTGGACGAAATAATCAAACTCTTCGTTTATCAAGCTTCTGCATAGTGTAGAAAGCGCTTCGCGAAGTCGGGGCCGGTTGCGGTTCCTTGTTCGGCGAAGGCGGAAGGATTCAAAGAATCTCATGATGGCTGGAAAGAGTATCCGGCGGGCGCTTTGGGCCGCTGTTTTTATGTTCGCCGCCTTTCTGATTTCCTTGTCGGTTCCAGAAGTGTCCTGGGCCGCCGCGGCGCATGGCACCGTTGGCGGCTTCAGGGGGTGGCTGGCCGGATTCAATGTCGGAAGCGGCGCCCTTGTCCTCAACCCGGCTGTTATTCTGATCCAGTGGGCAAACTTCATTATTATCCTGATTGTCCTGAATAAATTCCTCTACAAACCCCTCTGGCGGGTCATCGACGAGAGAAACGGCAAGATTGAAGACGATTTGGCCTCCTCCGAGCAGGACCGAAGCGAGACCCAGGGCTATATCACCCAGTACGAGGATTCCCTGGCTGAAATTCAGCAGGAAAACACCGAGGCGATGGTTGCCCTTCAGCAGGAAATAAACGAAGCGGGCCGAAAGATGATCGACGAGGTCCGCGAGAAAACCTCGAAGGAAATCGAGGAGGCGCGCGCCTCGATTTCAACGCAGGCGAAAACCGCGCTTTCCGAGCTCGAAGGGGAAGCCGAAAAATTCGCCGCTCAGATCGCCAATCGCCTCGCCGGGCGGAAGGTTGCCTGAGGATATGCCGATGAACAGAAAATCCTTCTTCGCGGCGGGCCTCATGGTGGCCGCAGCCGCTCTTTGTCTTTTTCCCGGGTGGGCTTTTGGCGCGGAAGCCGGAGAGGTTCACCACAAAGAATTCAGCCTGGTCGAAGAAGGCTTCAAGTTTTTAAATACGCTGATCGTTGTTTTCATCCTTTACAAGACAGCCGCGAAGCCCGTGGTCAATTTCTTCAAGGACCGCCGCGAGGGAATCCGCCAGGCCCTTGCCGACGCGGAAGCGGCCCGGGCCGAGGCCGAGGCCGAGCTCGAGGAGCAGCGCTCCAAGGTGGCCGACCTCGAATCGGAGCTTTCCCGGTTCCGCGAGACCGGCGAGCGGGAGCGCGCCGCCATTCGCACCCGGATGGAGGCGGACCAAAAGGCCCAGGCCGACCGCCTTCTGGAGCAGACCCGCGGTGCCATCGAACTCGAAACCTTAAAGGCGAAAGCGGAGCTTCGGTCCGGCGCCGCCGAGCTGGCCATGGGTTTGGCCGAAGAGATGCTCAAAAAAAACATCGGTCCCGAGGATCAGGATAGGTTCGTATCCGAGTATCTGGTCAAGCTCGGCGAGGAATCGGGAGGTGATTCGTGATCGGAGGCGAGGCGGCGCGCCGGTACGCCAAGGCGCTGGTCGATATCGCCGAGAAAGGCGGAGTCCTCGACGAGACGGGGGCCGCGCTGGCCGAGCTGGCCGAGGCGCTGGAAAACCCCGAGTTGCGGAAGGTTCTCATGAACCCGCGCTTTTCCCGGCAGGTCAGAACCGGGATTATCGAGAGTATCGTCGATACCTCGGGCGCGGGCGAGTTGATTCGGAAATTCGCCATGCTCGTCACCGAGAAGGATCGCATCGCCGAACTGCCGGCCATCGCCGAACGTTATCAGGCGCTGGCCGACGAGATGAAGGGCCGGGTGCGCGCCCAGGTCAGCACCGCTTTCGATCTTTCGGATTCCGCTCAGGACGAGCTTCGCCGGAAGCTCTCCGAGGTGAGCGGAAAAGAGGTGCTCCTCGAAGTGGAAAAAGACGAATCGCTCATCGGCGGGCTGGTCTGCCGCATGGGCGGCGTGGTGATGGACGGCAGCATTCGGAATCAGCTCAAAAACCTACGCGAGAGCATGACCACGAACTAACTTTCGCTTTCACTGAACAGCCGAGAGGACGAGATGCAAATTCGTGCCGAAGAAATCAGCCAGATTATTCAAAAGCAAATCGAGGGTTTCGACTCGTCGGTCGAACTGGCCGAAACGGGAACGGTCATCTCCGTGGGTGACGGAATTGCCCGTGTTTACGGTCTTGAAAAATGCATGGCCGGCGAGCTGATAGAATTTCCGGGCGACCTCTTCGGGATGGCGCTCAACCTGGAGACGGACAACGTCGGCACCGTGCTTTTGGGCGACGATCGACACATCAAGGAGGGCGACGAGGTCCGCCGGACGGGCCGGATCGTTCAGGTGCCCACCGGGAAGGCGTTGGCGGGCCGGGTCGTCAACCCCCTGGGGCAGCCCATCGACGGGAAGGGTCCAATCGAAACCGACACGACCGCGAACATCGATATCGTCGCTCCCGGCGTGATTGACCGAAAATCCGTGACCGAACCTCTTCAGACGGGAATCAAGGCGATCGACGGGATGATCCCCATCGGCCGAGGCCAGCGGGAACTCATCATCGGCGACCGGCAGACCGGAAAAACGGCCATCGCCATCGACACCATCATCAATCAAAAAGAAACCGATGTTTATTGCATCTATGTCTGCATCGGGCAGAAACGCTCCACGCTCGCCCAGGTGGTGGCCGCTCTCGAGGAAAACGGCGCGATGGACAAAAGCATCATTGTCGCCGCGACGGCCTCGGATCCGGCTCCGCTTCAGTACATCGCGCCTTTCTCGGGCGCCGCGATGGGCGAATATTTCCGCGACAACGGGATGCACGCGCTCATCATCTACGACGATCTTTCCAAGCAGGCGGTGGCTTACCGGCAGCTTTCCTTGATGCTTCGCCGCCCGCCGGGCCGCGAGGCCTATCCGGGCGATGTGTTCTATCTCCACTCCCGTCTTCTCGAGCGCGCGGCGAAAATGAGCGACGAGCTGGGCGGCGGTTCGCTGACGGCGCTTCCGATTATCGAAACCCAGGCCGGTGACGTTTCGGCCTATATTCCGACCAACGTGATTTCAATCACCGACGGGCAGATTTATCTCGAGTCTGGCCTGTTCTACTCCGGCATCCGGCCGGCGGTAAACGTGGGTCTCTCGGTTTCCCGCGTCGGCGGGGCCGCTCAGAACAAGGCGATGAAAAAAGTGGCCGGAACCCTTCGGCTCGACCTGGCGCAATACCGCGAGATGGCGGCATTCGCCCAGTTCGGCTCCGAACTCGACGCAGCCACCCAGGCACAGCTCAGCCGCGGCGCCCGGTTGACCGAGCTGCTCAAGCAGCCCCAGTACCTGCCGGTTCCCGTGGAAAAACAGATTATGTCGATCTACCTGGGGACCAGCGGCGGCCTCGATAGGGTCGAGATCGCGGACATCCAGAAGACCGAACAGGACTTCCAGACTTTCATGGAGACGCGCCACCCGGAGGTGGGGGCCGATCTCGCCGAGAAGAAGGAACTGACCGACGATATCGTCGGGCGGCTGGATGCCGCGATTGAGGAATTCAAAAAAACGCTTGCCGCTGCCGAGGCGGCTCCCGCGGCCGCTTCGTAGCCGCACGCATCGGATAGAGAAAGATGCCTTCGACAAGAGATTACAAAAACCGGATCCGCAGCGTAAAGAACACGCAGCAGATCACCCGCGCGATGAAGCTGGTGGCGGCCTCTAAGGTGCGCCGCGCCCAGGAGCGCATCGAGAGCGCCCGGCCCTATAGCGAGAAGATGGAAGAGTTGGTCCATTCCCTCGCCCAGCGCGTCGAGGGCGAACCCCATCCGCTCCTCCGCGACACAATGAAGTCCGACAGGGCGCTCTTGCTTGTGATTTCATCGGACAAGGGCCTTTGCGGAAGCTATAACACCAACATCAACCGCCAGGCGATTCAGTTAATCCGCAAGCGCGAGGAAGAGGGAAAAGAGACGGAGCTCGTCGTTGTCGGCCGGAAGGCGTGCACGTTTCTGGGCATCCGGGGTCTTTCTTTCAAAGAAGAGTTTCAGGAAGTTTACGGCAAAATCGATTTTTCGCTGGCCCAGACCATTTCCGACATTTTGATGAAGGCCTTCCTCGAGGAGGATTTCGATGAAATTCATATCCTCACGACGGAGTTTGTCTCGATCCTGACCCAGAACCCGGCCCTGGGCCGGTTGTTGCCCCTCGCGCCCGCGGCCCCGGACGCCGTGGACCCCGTGGGCGAGTCGGTCTCCGTGGATTATATCTACGAGCCGTCCATGGAGGGGGTGTTGGAAACCATATTGCCCCAGCATATCACGGTGCAGGTTTTCCGCGCTCTGCTCGACGCCGAGGCGAGCGAGTTCGGGTCGCGGATGACGGCGATGGATAGCGCTTCGCGAAACGCGGAAGAAATGATTGATTCGCTTACTTTGAAAATGAACCGGGCCCGGCAGGCTTCCATCACCAAGGAGCTGCTCGAGGTCGTCGCCGGAGCGGACGCGCTGTCCGGCTAGGGAGTCGACGATGAACGAAGGTGTAATTACGCAGATTATTGGACCCGTTATCGATGTGGAATTCGAGGTCGGGAATCTTCCCGAGTTGAGAAACGCCCTGGTCATCAAGAAAGACCCCGGCCAGGTCAAAGAGGGCGACCGCGACGAGGTGGTGGTCGAGGTGGCGCTTCACCTGGGCGAATCCACCGTGCGCACCGTTTCGATGGAGCCGACCGAGGGGCTGATTCGCGGCCTCACCGCGGCCGACACCGGCGCCCCGATTACGGTTCCGGTCGGCAAGGAAGTCCTCGGGCGCATCCTGAACGTCATCGGCGAGCCGGTGGACGGAAAAGGCCCGGTGAAGACCGAGCTCCGGAGCCCGATTCACAGGCCGGCCCCGGCCCTCGAGGACCAGAGCACCTCGACTGAAATGCTTGAGACGGGCCTCAAGGTCGTGGACCTGCTCGAGCCCTATACGAAGGGTGGAAAGACGGGCCTGTTCGGCGGCGCGGGCGTGGGCAAGACCGTTATCATCATGGAACTCATCCACAACATCTCCGCGGAGCACTCGGGCACGAGCGTGTTCTCCGGTGTCGGAGAGCGGACCCGGGAGGGGAACGATCTCTATGCCGAGATGGAGGAGTCCGGCGTCCTCGACAGCGTGGGCCTGATCTACGGCCAGATGACGGAGCCGCCCGGCGCGCGCCTTCGGGTGGGTCTGACCGGTCTCACCGTCGCCGAGTATTTTCGCGACGTTGAGGGCCAGGACGTGCTCCTCTTCATCGACAATATCTTCCGCTTCACCCAGGCGGGCTCGGAAGTTTCCGCTCTCCTGGGCCGCATGCCCAGCGCCGTGGGATACCAGCCGAACCTGGCTACCGAGATGGGAGATCTGCAGGAGCGGATCACCTCCACGAGCAAAGGGTCGATTACTTCAGTTCAGGCCATTTACGTTCCGGCGGACGACCTGACCGACCCGGCTCCGGCCACGGCGTTCGCCCACCTGGACGCAACGACGGTGCTCTCGCGGCAGATCGCCGAGCTTGGCATCTACCCAGCGGTTGACCCGCTCGACTCGACCAGCCGGATTCTCGACCCGCGCATCATCGGTGAGAAGCACTACGAAGTCGCCCGTGGGGTGCAGCTCGTCCTACAGCGCTACAAAGAACTTCAGGACATCATCGCCATTCTGGGCATGGACGAGCTATCCGAGGAAGACAAGGTGGCGGTGACCCGCGCCCGGAAGATACAGCGCTTCCTGAGTCAACCTTTCCACGTCGCCGAGCAGTTTACCGGCACACCGGGCGTTTATGTTCCGCTCGAGGAATCGATCGACGGATTTAAAGAGGTTATCGACGGAAACGTGGACCATCTTCCCGAACAGGCGTTCTACATGGTCGGAAATCTCGAATCCGCCAAAAAGAAGGCCGAAACGCTGGGAGCCACTGTCTAGCCATGGCAAACGGCAAGATCAAACTCGAAGTGGTCACGCCCCTGAAGCGACTCGTCTCCGCCGAGGTGGATGAAATCACCGGGCCCGGGTCGTGGGGCGAATTCGGGATTCTGCCCGAACACACCCCCTATCTCGTCCAGCTCGATGTTGGGGCGCTCTCCTACCGGAAGAGCAGCGGCCGCTATTTCGTTTCCGTCAGCGGAGGCTACGCCGAGGTCGGACCGCACGAGGTGACGATCCTGGCCGAGTCGGCAGAGCTGGCCGAGGAAATAGACGTTGATCGCGCCAAGGGTGCCCGTGAACGGGCGATCGGTCGCCTTTCCGGAAAGGACGTGGACGAGACTTTCAACTTTGATCGCTCCGAAGCCTCTCTCAAGCGGGCGATAAGCCGGATATCTGTTGCCAACCGCAGCGGACTCGAATAAGAGCCTCTACTCGCTGTCCTTAATCCCCGCCGCCGGGTGGGGGTCGAAAATTCCTGAAATAGCCTTATAATTCCCCGTCAGTGAATAGCCGCTTTTGTCGCCGCTCTCAGGGTGGCGCGCACTAGGAGGTATGGTGATGAAGATCCGCCCGAACATTCTCGCGCTTGTTTTCGTGGCCGCGCTTCCGGGGACGGCTTATTCCGCCGGCGACCCCGACCCGCCCGAGGCACCCGCGGTTTCGGCCTACGAGCAGGGCCGCGAGCAGGCAAAGGCCGAAAACTGGGATCGCGCCGTCGCCCTTTTTCAAAGCGCAGTTGAAAAGGACGGCCGGGACTACAAGGCGCTGAATATGCTCGGTTACTCGCTTCGCCAGATTGGCCGCCTGGCGGATTCTCTGGCGGCCTACGACCGCGCCCTGTCGATCAAGCCCGATTACGCCCCGGCGCTCGAATACCGAGGCGTCACCCTTCTCAAGTCGGGCAACCGCCGCGCGGCGCTCGCCGATTACCGGGCGCTCGTTCGACTCGGTTCTCCGCTGGCCGCCGATCTGAAGGAGGCTCTCGACCGGGCGGCGAAGAACTAGCCTCCACGGTATTTGGAGGCCTCGGGCGCTTGGGGTGAATACGCGGTGGCTGGTGGGGATTTTCTGGCCGGGAATCCGGGATTAAAGATTTCAGGAAGATTGCGCCGCTCACCGGCGGCGGGAGACTACTCTTTCATATTTCGAGAAAAGGAAATTTGACATGGCGATTACGGGATTTCACAACATCAGCGTCACCGTCAGCGACGCGGGCGCGGCCGCGAAATGGTACGGAGATATGCTGGGTTTCGAAGTGCAGTCCGACTCCGAGCGCACCCCCGAGTTCTCCGAGGCCGTGACCGGCGTTCCGGGGGCCACCCTCCGCGTCGTCCACATGAACGGCCACGGAATGCATTTCGAGTTGATGCAGTACGTCGCCGGCAGCGGGGCCCGGGTCGAGACGAGCCCCAACAACATCGGAAGCGCCCAGGTAGGTTTTCTGACCGACGACGGTCCGGCCCTTTACGCGGACTGGAAGACCAAAGGGGTCAAGATGTGGTCGCCCGGCCCGGCCGAGGTGCCCAACGGCCCGATGAAAGGCGGTTTCATCTTCTTTTGTCAGGACCCGGACGGCAACGTCCTCAAGTTCATGCAAACCCCAAAGTAGGCCCGTCGGGAGAGACGGAATCATTTCGGAGAGCCTGGATTTCCGTGTCGTTGTATCGCCCGCCGGGGAGCTTTCCTGGCGCGGGAAAAAGATAAAGTGCGCGCTGGGGCGAAAGGGCGTGTCCCCGGAAAAAAAAGAAGGCGACGGGGCGACGCCCGCCGGCGATTTTCCGGTCCGGGAAATTTTTTACCGGCCCGATCGCGTTGACGGGCTCGAAACTTCTCTCCGCCTCAGTCCGATTGCCGAGGATGACGGCTGGTGCGACGATCCCGGCGATCCCCACTACAACAGGCGCGTGAAGATTCCCCATCCGGGAAGCCACGAAAAACTCTGGCGTGCGGATAATCTCTACGACATTTTTATTGTCTTGGGCCATAACGACGACCCGCCGGAGCCGGGCAGGGGGAGCGCTATTTTTCTTCATGTAGCGGCCGAGAATTACCCCCCGACCGAGGGCTGCGTCGCCGTCGATTTTGACGATCTGGTTTGGCTGGCGCAGGAGCTTGGGCCCGAAACGATGGTCCGGGTTCTGGCGGTGGCCCAAGATTTCCCCTCCCCGGACTAGGGGCGGGGTCTTTCCGAAGGCGGCCACGTTCAGCGGGCCGATGGATATCCGGAATGCCCCGGCGGGAAGGCTGGGGTATGATAAACGCTATCGGAGAAACGACTTATTTTATCCAACGCATAGGGAGACGAAATGCATCCGTTCGATCTGAACAAAGAGCAGGAGTGGAATTCCGAGAGACATGTGGAAAAGATTTTGGGTAAATTCGGCGAGGGCGACGTGACGGTCGCTTGCTGGGAGCCGGGGCAGATCAGCCCCTACCACGCCCATCACGACTCGACCGAGATTTATTTCTGCTATACGGGCGGGGGCGTGATGACGACTGACGAGGGGAAAATCGACATTACGCCGGGCTCGTTCGTGGTTCATCCGCGCGGGGAGTTTCACGAATACGAAAACGGCCCGGAGCGGACGATGCTCTTCCGGGTGCGTTTCGGCGAGGGCATGAAGTCCTCCCGCCGGCACTGGCGCGGCCACCCGGATCACAAGCCCTCGGAGTAGGGCCGATTTGAAGGTTTAATCCCATGAGCATCCGGGGGCTGAAGGACCGGCTCGTCGCACGTCTTCTCACGCGCTATCCGGCGCTGGTGCGCAGATGGGCCGAGGGGCGGAGGTTTACGGCGGGCGACGCGCTGGGCGACCCCTGGGCGGATCTTGATAAGCCGCTGGCCGAATGCCGCGTGGCGATAGTGACGACGGGGGGGGGTGCACCTAAAGGACCAGCCGCCCTTCGACATGAAAAACCCGAACGGCGATCCCACCTTCCGCGAAATACCGGACAGCTCGCCGCGGGGCGATCTCACGGTTACCCACAACTACTACGATCACAGGAGTGCCGACCGGGATATTAACGTGATCTTCCCCCTCGACCGGCTCGGGGAGCTCGCCGGAGAGGGCCGGATCGCGGGGCGGGCGCCGATCCATCTGGGTTTCATGGGCCATATCGACGGCCCGCTGGTCGATCGGCTCGTCAAGGGGACGGCGCCCGAGGCGGCGGGGCGGCTCATCGCCGCCGGGGCTGACTGCGTACTCCTCACCCCCGCCTGAGGGCTCTGCAACCGCTCGGTCGGGCTGATTCAGAAGGTCATCGAGGGGGCGGGCCTTCCCACCGTTTCAATCAGCCTTGTCCGCGAGATCGCCTTGCAGGTGCGCCCGCCCAGGGCGGTGTTTCTCTCCTGGCCGCTGGGGCACCCACTGGGGGAGCCGGACCATCCCGCCCAGCAGCGTTGGGTGCTCCTGAACGCCTTAGCCCTCCTGGAGTCCGCGAGCTCTCCCGGCACCCTCGCCGAGCCCGGCTGGGAGTGGGGGTCGGACCCCTTCGAGGGGAAGTGAGGAGACATCCCGGGACTCCAGGCCGGAAAAAATACAAAGCCAGGCATATCAAAGAGTTTCTGGCCTTTCGGATGCCCGGGTTCCGGCCTGTAGCCAGCTTATAGGGAGGGGTTTCCTCCTTTTGGCCGCGATTATTCGCGGCGGCGGCCGATAATCTCCGGAAAATTTATAAATAATTTACATTCAATGAGTTATGAGTTATCTGCACTCTGTGCGGGGGATGATTTCCCGCGTACTTATTCTCGACATCCCAGGCCACATATGCTCCAATTGGGCCAGTTGGTTCCGTCGGCGCCGTGCCGCAAGCGGCGCCGAACCGCAAGCAAGCCGCACCGCAAGGGGTTTTTCCTTTGACCAAATCATCAACGGCCATACCCATCACCGCTCCCGTCGCCCGGCTGGCCCGGGAGCTTGAGTCGATATCCGGGCAGGGGCTGGGGGATCGTAAATTCATCCAATCCGCCGAGCCCGCGTTGCGCCGGCTGCTGGCCGGGGAGGATTTTCTCCCCGACGAGGCCAAGCGGCCTTCGGCGAAAAGCTATGCGCGCCATCTCCTCCACGCCGACCCCGAGGACCGCTTCTGCCTGGCGGCCATGGTCTGGGCACCGGGGCAGGGCACCCCGATTCACGATCACGACGGGACCTGGGGGATGATCGGCATGATCCAGGGAAGCCTCGAGGTGGTGAATTTCTTCTCCGACGGAGCCGAGAGCGCCTCCGGCGAGTTGGCCCTGAGGAGCGAGCCGCCGCATGTTCCCCGCGCGGACTCAAGCGGATGCGTGTGCGGTTGCGCCGATATCCATTCGGTCAACAACCCGTTTGGCGAAACGGCGATTTCCCTTCACATCTACGCCCGCGAACTCGAGAGATGTCATGTCTTCGAGCCGATTTCCGAAAAGGATGGCCGGTACATGGTGAGAGAAAAGACCCTGACGTATACGGACAAACCATCTTCGTAGGATAACTTTCATTGCCAAAATAAAACCCGTTTTTTCTTTCCTGCCGAGGTCCGGCGGGAGTTTTTTTGTGTCCGCCCGAAACGATAGCGCGTTGACGCACCGGAAATGAAAATAAAATAAGGAAACGATTTCGATGAAAAGCAAGGGAAACTGGCGTAGCGGATTTGAAACGGTATCGAACATCCGGATGTTCTACCGCGATTGGCGCCCGGCCGGGGGAGAGTCGCTCCCGCCCGTGATCGCGCTGCACGGCTCCCTGTCCCAGGGCGCCATGTGGCTCGATACCGCCGAGAAAATCGGGAAGGTCCGGTTCGTTTGCCCGGATCAGCGCGGCTACGGCAAGAGCGAGGATCCCGGGCGGGGCGACGCGGCGGTCGATTTCGCCCAGGACGCCATCCGGCTGGCGGATGCGCTGATCATCAGCCGTTATACGGTGATGGGCCATTCGTTCGCCGGGTCGATCGCCCTCAAGGTCGCCGAGATGGACCCGGATCGCGTCGCGAGCGTTGTGCTCGTCGACCCGACGGTCCGGAGCCCGAAGGGAGCCCGCGGCAATCTCGACCTGGTGCGGAAGCGGCCTCACCGGTTCGATAATATCGAGGAGGCCCTGCGATTTTTCAAGGAATCCGAGGAAGGTCACTGGCCCGCCAAAAATCTCTCCCGCTTCGTCCGGGACATCATGGATAGCCAGGGTGAGGGCGCTGCCTGCGAAATGCCCTTCGAGATGGAACGCCTGATTCGCCTCCGGGAGTTCCAGGCGTCCGCCGCGGGCGATTATTTTCCCGAAAAAATCGCTAATAAAGTGAAGGCGCCCGTCCTGATCTTTCGCGGTGGGGTGAGCAACCGGCTTTCCAGCGAGGGTCATAAAAACCTCGAGTCGGGTTTTTCGAAAAAACCGAAAACCGTGGTTTGCCCCAAATCGGGCCATTTTCCGCTGGTGCAGGAACCGGCGATTTTCAACCGGGCCCTTACCCGATTTCTCGGTGGGGTGAATTGAACGATGCATTGGATTGGATTTGATAATTCAGACGCGACCGGACGGGGGTCCTGAAATGGCCGAAGTCCAGGAAGCCTTGCAACAGCCGGGCCTCGAAGAAGGTTCAGAGGCGGACGCAAAACAGGGAATAAAGCTCAAGGCCCATAGGCTGGGTCAGCTTTCCGCCACGGCCATCTGCGGAAACGACATTACCTCTTCGTGCCTCTACGTTTCGGCGCTGGCTATTATCTACGCGGGGAAATGGGCCCCCGTTTCGCTTTTGATGGTCGCGGCGGTTTTGTACCTTTATCGCTCCATCTACGCCGAGGTCGTCGGCGCCCTGCCGCTCAATGGCGGTGCCTATAACGCCCTGCTGAACACGACCAGTAAATCCCGCGCCTCTATCGCCGCCTGCCTGACCATTCTCTCCTACATGGCGACGGCTGTTATATCGGCGAGCGAGGCGATGCATTACGTTCAGTCGCTTTGGAGCGGCTTGCCGATCATCCCCGCCACGATAGTCCTGCTGGCGGTGTTCATGGTCCTGACAATTGTCGGAATCACCGAATCGGCGATCGTCGCGGTGGTGATATTCATCACCCATATCGTCACCTTGATATTGTTGATCCTGGTTGGCGTGGTGTTTTTATTCTCGAACGGGATGGCCACCCTTTTCGAAAACCTTCAATCCTCTCCGCCGGGAGGTCTGACGACGGCGCTGGTGTTCGGGTTCGCCGCCGCCATGCTCGGCGTTTCGGGGTTCGAGAGCTCCGCTAATTTCGTCGAGGAGCAGGACGAGGGCGTATTCCCCAAAACCCTTCGCAATATGTGGATTGCCGTGACGGCGTTCAATCCGGCCATGGCGTTTCTGGCCCTCGCGCTCATTCCCATCGGCGAGGTCGCCTCTCGTCAGGAGGCGCTTCTTTCCTACATGGGAGCGATCTCCGGAGGAGCCTGGCTCTCCTGGTTGATCAGCATCGATGCGGCCCTCGTGCTCAGCGGAGCCGTGCTGACCAGCTACGTCGGCGTGAACGGCCTGATTCTCAGGATGACGCTGGATCGTTGTCTGCCCCAGACACTTCTCAAGACGAACCGCCGCCACACTTTCCACCGGATTATTATCGTTTTCTTTTTGCTGTCCGTTTCCGTTTTGCTGATTACGGAGGGCGAGCTGAAAGCGCTCGCCGGGGTGTACACCCTTTCGTTCCTTTCCGTCATGGCGCTGTTTGCTCTCGGAAATATTTTGTTGAAGGTAAAGCGGACGCGTCTCCCCAGGCCTTCCCGGGCGGGATGGACTACCGTCATCGTCGGCATCATCGCCGTTATCGTCGGTCTGGTCGGCAACGCAATCATGAACCCGCCGTATCTGCGTGTTTTCATCAATTATTTCGTCCCCTCGATGTTGATCATCGCGATCATGCTCACCCGGATCACGCTCCTGAAGGGTTGTCTGTTCCTCGTGCGCATCATCAGCGCGTCGCTTTATAACCTTCTGGGCGGAGTGACGGATTCCATCAGGCACAAAATCGAACAAATCAATTCCCAGCAGGTGGTTTTTTTCACCCGGGGGGACAACGTCGCCAACCTGAATAACGCGGTTCTCTATGTTCGGGACAATGAGCACACCAACCGGGTGAAGATTGTCACCGTTGTCGCCGACAAAAAAGAAGTGCCCGATAAACTCAAGGACGATCTGAAATTCCTTTCCGAAACCTACCCTCACATCGACATTGATTTCGTGATTGTCGAAGGAACTTTCAGCCCCGATCTCATCCAGGATTTGTCCAGAAAGTGGGACATCCCGGCCAACTTGATGTTCATCGGGTCGCCCGGCGGCAAGCTGGTTTTCAGCCAGGCCGAACTGGGCGGAGTCCGGCTGGTCATTTAACGGGCGAAAACTTCCAACGGCCTTTTGACGACGGCTTTTTGGTTGGCCGGATTGCAACCCGATGGACGTTTGAAGGCAGTCGATTGAAAGCCTCCGTCAATTCACGCAAATCGAAATTCCGGTTATGATATTCATGCGGTGACGTTAGTCGGGTAATCTATCTCTTGACGAGGGAGTATGCCGAAGGGTTCTTCTAACGGACTCATCCGGCCGATTTGTGAAGACATGGCTAAAATTTTCAAAAACGGTTCGGACGCCGTCGCAGACATACCGGCCGGCGCCAGAATCCTGATCGGCGGATTCGGCATCTGCGGGATGGCGCATAATTTGTGCAAGGCGCTGAGCGAGCGGGATGGGATCGGGGACCTCGGGATTGTTAGCAACGCCGGGGGAGTCAACGGCTGGGGCGCCGGACTTTTGTTCGAGGCGAAAAAGGTCAAGAGCATGATCGCCACCCGGGTGGGTCCGGCCTGCAAGGCCTATGAAGACCAGGTTCTGAATAACGAGCTAGAGATCGAACTGATCCCCCAGGGTACCTTCTCGGAGAGAATCAGGGCGGGCGGAGCCGGTATCGGCGGTTTTTACACGCCCACTGGGGCGGGCACCGTTGTCGCCGAGGGAAAGGAAAGCCGCACCATCGACGGCCGCGAGCATATCCTGGAAATGCCCATTCGGGGGGATTTCGCGCTGATCAAGGCCTGGAAAGCAGACGAGGCTGGCAATCTGGTCTACCGGATGAGCGCCCGGAATTTTAACCCCGCCATGGCGACGGCGGCGGAAGTGACCATCGCCGAGGTCGAGGAGATCGTCCCGGTCGGAGAACTCGACCCGGAGCGGATTCATACGCCGGGAATCTTCGTTCAGCGCCTGGTTGTCGCCGAGGATGATGAAAAGCCGATTGAAATCAAGACCAACAGGCCCCGGACGGGCCGGTAACCGAGGACACCGATGGCTTTGACAAGAGAGGAAATCGCGCGACGGGCCGCCCAGGAGGTCCCCCGGGGGGGTTATGTCAACCTGGGCCTGGGGATTCCGACCCTCGTGAGCAATTTCATACCCCCCGAACATGGGATCACGATCCATTCCGAAAACGGGATTCTGGGCGTCGGGCCGTTTCCCTACGAGGGGGAAGAGGACGCCGATCTCGTCAACGCCAGCAAGGAAACGGTGACGCTGATGCCGGGCGCGTCGTTTTTCGACAGCGCCGCGTCGTTTTCGATGGTCCGCGGCGGGCATATCGACGTGACGATCCTGGGCGCCATGCAGGTGGCGGCGAACGGCGATCTGGCCAATTGGGCGGTGCCGGGAAAAATGATCTCCGGGATGGGCGGGGCGATGGATCTCGTTGTCGGGGCCAAAAAGGTCATCATCACCATGGGGCACTGCACCCGGAAGGGGGAGCCCAAGATTTTGAACGAATGCTCGTTCCCGCTGACGGGAAAGGGGGTGGTGGACATCGTCGTCACCGAGTTGGCCCTGATTTCCGTCGAGGAGGGCGGTCTCGTTTTGCGGGAGTTGGCCCCGGGCGTCAGCGAGGACGAGGTTCGCTCCAAAACCGAGGCCCCGCTCGCCGCCGCCCCCGATCTCAGGGAGATGTTCGCGGCGGCCTGAAGTCGCGCCCCTTCGGCATGAGTCTTCTCGGCATGAGTGCCCCCGCCTCCCTCCGCCATGAACTCCCGGAGGGCGCCCCGTGATCGATCTCGAGGAATTCACCCACAAGTACTGGGGGCTCCTGAGCCATCACGCCTACCGTCTCACCGGGAGTATTCTCGACGCCGAGGATATTACCCAGGAGACAATGCTCCGCGTGGTGGAAATGGGCCCTTCCATCGAAAATATCGAGAATCATCACGAGTGGCTCCACGTCGCCGCCACCGAGGCGGCGATGGGAATGATGCACAAGCCGATCCCTGTCGATGAGTTCGATCTTCCGGACCTGATTCAGACCACCGGGGCCGGGGCGGACCCCGGCTCGCGGCCGGTGGGGGGCGAGGCCGGTTGGCCCGGAGCCACGCTCGATTTTCTGTTTCCGCTTCAGTATATGGCGCCCGAGCAGCGGGCGGTGGTCGTGCTCCGGGACGGTTTCGAGGACGGAGACCGCGTCGCCGCCGATGCGCTCCACGTCACCATCCAGGAGGTGTTCAAGATTGCCGGGGAGGCCGAGAAGACCCGCGCGGCGGTCCGCAAGCGGTGGGGCGCGGTGGTGCCATTTGTTCCGTTGGCCGACGATGAAAAAACCGGGAAGGTGTTTGACCGGTTTTTAGAGGTGTTTCGGATGAAGGATGCGGTTTTGCTTCAGCAGCTTGTCTGGAAAAACGCCGAGATGGTCCTCGGCCCGGACCGGACGACCGGCCAGGATTTCGTGGCCAAGGAGCTCTCCGCGCTCTCGAAGGGGATGGGGGCGAGACTCAAGTTCGATCCGGTCTGGCTGAACGGGTGCCGGGGCGTTCTCATCTCGAATTGGCGCGAGCGAAGCTCGGAGTGGCTCCGGATGGCGTTGGGCCTGATTTTATGCAACGAGCGCGAGGTCAGGGCCCTCAAATGGTATCTGGACGGACACATCCTGCGAAAAATCCAGGTGGACGAAACCTGATCCGACCTTAAATTCGAACCTGACCCCGGCCCGGGGGCGTGAACCCCATCGCGGCCGGAATTTCCCCGGGATATCTTTTTAGCCCGGATACCCATGCGTACCCGCGATTCCTCCACAATCGAATACGATTCCGGTCTGATATTCATTGATGCATCCAACGTGATCATGGCGGGCGAAATGGAGAGAGGCTGACCACAGGGGCGGGTGCGCTCAGCGGATGCCAAGGACAGCGAAATAAAATCGAAGACATCCTGGTAGTTCGGTGGCACAGGGCGGGTTTGGCCCCGAAACTGACCGGCCGGTGGGATGAACGGGACTAACGTCCCGTTCCGGGGCTCTGAACACGTTTCGGGGCACAGTCCCCGTTTTCGGGGCGCTCCCTCCCCCTTTCCGCCGAATAGAAGTTATTCAAAACAAATCATATAATTTCATTATAGTTTTTCACCGGAAAACCGATAGAAACATAAGAGCAAATAAGTAGATGGTCTTTTTGAAGGCATGAATCAACCCTGTGTGGAGGAAAATCGGGGGACGCTCAAACAGATTATTTAGATATTCAGGCGTGTTTTTTCCTAGATATCCTTTATTTTATGTACGGCACGCCGATATTTCCGCTTCCGGAACTTGATCGAATTTTGGCTGACTGGCTTCGCTTTTCTGGGTAGCCGGAATGCCGGGGTGAAGTTTTTTCGGGAGTTTCGGGAATATGGGTCTCAGGATCAATCAAAACATCGCTGCGCTGAACGCCGCGCGGAACCTGCGCAATACGGACAGCTCGATGTCCCGCTCCCTCGAGCGGCTCTCCTCGGGCTTCCGGATCAACCGGGCGGCGGACGATCCGGCCGGTCTCATCATCTCGGAAAATTTACGGGCGCAGATCTCGGGCCTGG
>JAVEPB010000258.1 GCA_030922375.1 bacterium
CGCTCGATCATGCGCCCACCCGCCAGGCCGTTACGGCCGAGCGCGTGGTGATGGCTGTCATGGAGGGCGGGTGCCAGGTGCCCCTCGCCGCTTTCGCCGAGTTTCGGGGCGGCGGGCTGCGCGTGAGGGGACTGGTGGCGAGTCTCGACGGAACGCGCCTCGTCGAGGCGGAAGAGGAGGCCGCTCCCGATGAGGCGGCCGCCGCGGGCGAAAAAGTGGCCCGCCGCCTTCTCGAATCGGGGGGCGAGGAAATTCTCCGGGAGATCAGGGATGTATGAGACAGGTGTCGTCTATCTCGCCGGGGCCGGCACGGGAGACCCCGCCCTGCTCACCCGCCGGTGCGGCGAGGTGCTGGAGCGGGCGGAGGTCGTGGTTTTCGAGCCCCCCCTTTCCGTTGAGATGCGGGAGCTTTTTCCGCTCGGATGCGAGCGCATCGAGGCGGCCCCCGCCGGGGCAGGTTCCGCCGTAAGCGGCACCCTCGTGGACCGCGCCGAGGAGGGGAAGGTGGTGGTCCGCCTTTACGCGGGCGACCCCTATCACTCGAGGGAGTGCGTCGATGAGGCGAGGGCACTCACCCGCGAGGGAAGCCCCTTCGAGGTTGTTCCCGGCGTCATTCCGGGGGTGACCGCACCCACCTTCGCCGGAATCCCGCTCGGCCCGGCGGCGGCGGCCGGAGGGTTTTCGGTAGTGGAATACCCGCTGCCCGGCGGGGGGGAACTCCGGAAAAGCGCCTTCTGCCGGCTGGCGGGCGAGGGGAGCACCCTTATCTTCATGACCCGGTCGGACCGCGTCGCCGATCTGAAATCCGGTCTGTTGGCGGGGCGCGTTTCGGCCACGACACCGGTGGCGATTATCGAGGGCGGCGGCTCACCCTCCCAGCGTGTGATCGAATCCACTCTTGAGGACGCACCGGACGCGGTGGACGCACCGGACGCGGTGGACACGCCGGACGCGGAGATTGCGCCCGTGCCCTGTGTGGTGGTGGTGGGGGAGGTGACCCGGCTTCGCTTGGAGTTGAACTGGTTCGAGGGCAGGCCGCTGCACGGGAGGCGGATTCTCATCACGAGGCCGCGCGAGCAGGCCGATCGGTTCGCCCGGGTTTTGAGGGAGTTGGGCGTTGAGACGCTGATCGCCCCGACGATTCGCATCACCGAGCCGGAGAACTGGGGCCCGCTCGACACCGCCCTCGAGGAGCTCGCCTCCTACGCCTGGGTGATATTCACCAGTGCGAACGGTGTGCGCTTCTTCGCCGACCGCCTTCTGGCCTCGGGGCGGGATGCCCGCGCGTTCGGGAAGGGGGCTCGAATCCTGGCCATCGGGCCCGCCACCGCCCGCGCCCTTGAGGATACGCTCCGCATTCGGGCCGACGGTGTGCCCGAGCGCTATGTGGCCGAGGGAATTTTGGAGATGATGCCGGGCGAAGATCTGACTGGCCAGAATCTGGCGGGCCAGCGGATTCTCATCCCCCGGGCGCTCGAGGCCAGGGAAATCCTTCCCGAAAGCCTCGGAGAGCGGGGGGCGGAGGTCAACGTCGTGCCCGCCTACCGGACCCTGCCCGCCGAGGAGGCGGATGTGGAGCAAATCCGCACCGAGTTCAGCCGGGGGCGGATCGAGATGGTGACGTTCACGAGTTCTTCGACTGTGCGGAATTTCGTCGAAATGCTCGGAGAGGATTTTGTCGGGGAGTCCATGCGCGGGGTGGCGATCGCCTCCATCGGCCCGGTCACGAGCCAGACGGCCCGGGAGATGGGGCTCGAGCCCCATCTCGAGGCCGAGGTTTCGACGATACCCGGACTCGCCCGGGCCATAGTAGACTATTACCGGTTCTCCCCGGCCGTTGATTGGCGAAATCCCGCCCCATGGGTGGGACACCACGAATAGCCCATGGGTGGGACACCACGAATAACCCGTGGGTGGAACACCACGAATAGCCCGTGAGTGGAACACCACGAATAGGAGGCATGGCAGTGACAGACACCGGCTCCCTTTTGACCGGTACCCGCGAGGACATTATCCGGCGGACCCGGCGCACGCGCGAGACGGCGACGCTCCGGCGGATGGTCCGGGAGACCCGCTTGTCCGTGGACAATTTGCTTTATCCCATGTTTGTCGTCGAAGGCGAGGGGGTGAAGGATGAGATTTCCTCGATGCCGGGCCAGTATCAGCTTTCGGTGGACGCCCTCGTGGCCGAGTGCGCCGAGGTCGTTGCCCTTAAAATTCCGGGCGTCATCCTTTTCGGAATTCCCGACCACAAGGACGACGCGGCCACCGAGGCTTACAGCGACAGCGGCGTCGTCCAGGAGGCCGTCAGGGCCCTCAAGTCGGCCTATCCCGATCTCTGCGTCATCACCGATGTCTGCCTCTGCGAGTACATGGACCACGGCCACTGCGGAATCGTCGAGGGCGACCGGATTTTGAACGATCCGACGCTCGAGCTTCTCGAGCGGACGGCCGTGAGCCACGCCGCCGCCGGAGCCGACATGATCGCCCCCTCGGACATGATGGACGGCCGCGTCGGCGCCATCCGCCGGGCCCTCGATCAGGCCGGCTTCGCCCAGACCCCCGTCATGGCCTATTCGGCGAAGTTCGCGAGCAGTTTTTACGGCCCCTTCCGGGTGGCGGCCGAGAGCGCGCCCTCGTTCGGGGACAGGAACTCCTACCAGATGGACCCGGCCAACGCGCGCGAGGCGATGCGCGAGGTGGATTTCGACCTCGAGGAGGGGGCCGATATCGTGATGGTGAAGCCGGCGCTCTCCTACCTGGACCTGATCGCGCGGGTGAGGGACCGGGTGGACGTCCCGGTTGCCGCCTATAACGTCTCGGGGGAGTTCGCGATGGTGGTGGCGGCCTCGCGGAACGGATGGATCGACCCCGAGCGGGCGTTCATGGAGGTTTTGACCTCGATCCGCCGGGCGGGTGCCGATCTGATTTTCACCTATTTCGCCCGCGACGCGGCGCGGCGGCTGTCGGGAGACTCGGCCACCCCGTTGTCTTGGCTTTAGGCCGAGTTGCACGGCATTGCATGAAATTTTATTTTTCTTGAATTTTTTTTGTGAATCCGGGAGTCCAGGGAGATTTCACCATGCCTGATCACGAGATAGTCATTCTCGGCGGAGCGCGTACCCCGTTCGGGACGTTTCTGGGAACGCTGAAGGACATGACCGCCACCCAGCTCGGCACGATTGCCGCGAAGGAGGCGTTGGTGCGCTCGGGCGTCGAGCCGGGGATGATCGACCACACCGTGATCGGCAACGTCATCCAGTCGGCCGCGGACGGCGTGTATATCGGCCGCCACGTCGCGCTGGCGGCGGGTGTCCCGAAAGACAAGCCGGGCTACTGCGTCAACCGGATGTGCGCTTCGGGGTTTCAGGCCGTCGTGAGCGGGGCCAAGGAGATATTGACGGGGGACGCCGATTTCGTCCTCGCCGTGGGGGCGGAGAACATGAGCCTGACCCCCCACATCATCCGCAACTCGCGCACGGGAATCGGGCTGTTTCAGACCTCGATGGAGGACGGCCTGGAAAACGCCCTGAGCGATCATTACGCCAATATCCAGATGGGAATCACCGCCGAGAACCTGGCAGAAAAATACGACCTTCACCGCGAGGCGGTGGATGAATTCGCCGCCCTGAGCCAGACCCGCGCCACCGAGGCCTGGGACAGCGGCCGCCTCGCCGAGGAGTGCATCCCGGTCGAGGTCAAGCAGCGGAAAAAGACGATCACCTTCGATCGGGACGAGCACATCCGGCCCGGTTCGACCGCGGAGAAACTGGCGGGCCTGAGGCCGGTATTCAAGGAGGGCGGGGTCGTCACGGCTGGCAACGCCAGCGGGATCAACGACGGCGCCGCCGCCCTGGTGATTTCATCGCGCGAGGCCGCTGACAAGCACGGCCTCAAGCCCATCGGCCGGCTGGTCTCCTGGGGGGTGTCGGGCTGCGATCCCGAGATCATGGGAATCGGCCCGGCCGAGAGCAGCCGGATCGCCCTGAGGAAGGCCGGACTCGAGCTCGACGACATGGACCTGATCGAGATCAACGAGGCCTTCTCGGCCCAGTATCTGGCGGTCGAAAAGGAGCTGGGTCTGCCCCGTGAGAAGACGAACGTAAACGGCGGCGCCATCGCCATCGGGCACCCGGTGGGAGCGAGCGGGGCCCGCCTCACCCTGACGACGCTGATGGAGCTCAGGCGGCGGGGCGGGAAATACGGTCTGGCCGGCGCCTGCATCGGCGGCGGAATGGGGCTTTCGGTCATTGTCGAGGCGCTTCCCGGTTAATTGCTCGAAATGAAAGTTTAAAATGATTGAAATCAATGTTTTGCTGGAGTTTATCGAGAATTTGCTTCGACTGTTTAGGGCCTATGGGTGATCGCCTGGAAATAAATCTAGGTTTTAAGGGATAAGTCGTTGGAATATAAGAATATCATTTACGATGTCGCGGACAGGGTCGCCACCCTGACGTTTAACCGCCCGGAGGTGCTCAACGCCCTCGACGCCGATACGATGGGCGAGCTTTCGGACGCCCTCTCAAGGGCGAAGGCGGACCCCCTCGTCAAGGTCCTTGTCCTGACCGGCTCGGGCGATAAGGCCTTCATCGCCGGGGCGGACATCAATATGCTCGCCGCGCTGACCCCGATGAACGCCGGGGCGACCTCGCGGTCCGGCCAGGAGGTGCTCAGCGCTCTCGAGTCGATGGGAAAGCCATCTATCGCCGCGGTGAACGGGTTTGCGCTGGGAGGCGGGTGCGAGGTGGCGATGGCGTGCACGATTCGCTACGCCGCCGATACGGCCCGCTTCGGCCAGCCCGAGATCAATCTCGGAATCATTCCCGGCTACGGAGGCACCCAGCGCCTTGCCCGCCTGGTCGGGCTGGGCCGCTCGCTCGAGATCAATCTCACCGGGGATTTGGTTTCGGCCGATGAGGCCTTCCGGATCGGTCTGGTCAATAAGATCGTGCCGGCGGACCGGCTCCTCGAGGAGGTGGGTGAGCTGGCCGCGAAATTGAGCCAAAAAAGCGCGCCGGCGATGGAACTCATCCTCCGCGCCGCGACGCGGGGCATCAGCGGCCCCCTGGACGCCGGGCTCGCGCTGGAGGCGGATCTTTTCGGCATCGTGATGACCTCCGAGGACAGCAGTGAAGGGCTGAGCGCTTTTCTCGAGAAGCGCGAGGCGAACTTCAGGGACCGATAGGGACGGTTTGGGGATGGCTAGAAAATCCAGCCGAAAAACGGCGAAGCAGCGCGCCATCGATTCAGCGCTCGCCGTCGTCCGGGAGCGGCGGAACGGCCGCTCGTCGGCCTCGGGGTCTAAGGCCGGGCGAGCCGGGGGCAAGACCAAAAAGCAACTCGAGATCGAACGCATCGAAAGGTGGATCAAAAGGAACCTGCCGCCCCAGGGCTCGCCCGAGTGGGAGGCCCTGTGCACCGAATGCGGAAAGTGTTGCTACGATAAGGTTTGGCGGGGATCGCGGCTCATGCTCCTCAAGAGCGCCTGCGGTTACCTCGACACGAAGACGAACCTGTGTAAATGCTACGAGGACCGCTTCGAGAATGAGCCCCTTTGCTTGCCCGTTGGCGCCGAAATTATGCAGATGGGGGGGCTCCCCGAGGATTGCCCTTATGTCCAGGGGCTTCCCGGCTACCGCCCGCCGCTCGTGGTGGACAAGACCATCGACGAAATCTGAGTATCCTCCCGCCCCGGCCCCCCTTCGCCCCGTTCGGTAGCCATGTCCAAATCATCCTCATCTTCGCTCGAAGCCGCCGCCATCCTCTCGGGAGACGTTCTCGCGGCCTCAAGGCTCATCCGCCGGATCGAGGACGGCGACCCATCGGCCCGCCCGCTGATCAAGGAAATCTATCGCGGCGGAGGAGAGGCCCGGACCATCGCCCTGACCGGGCCGCCCGGCGTCGGCAAGAGCACATTGGCCGACCGGTTGATTGGCGAATTCAGGGCGGCCGGAAAGCGCGTTGCCCTCCTCGCCGTCGATCCGACGAGCCCGTTCACGGGCGGAGCCATCCTCGGCGACCGGATTCGCCTCGGACGGCACTTCACCGATCCCGATGTCTTTATCCGGAGCATGGCCACGCGCGGTCACCTGGGCGGCCTCGCGCGGGCGAGCGGTGAGGCCATCCAGGTCCTCGACGCGATGGGCTGGGACGTCATCCTCGTCGAAACGGTGGGGGTCGGTCAGGCCGAAGTCGAGGTCGTGCACATGGCCGAGACGGTTATTCTCGCTCTCGCGCCCGGCGAGGGCGACGATATCCAGGCGGCGAAGGCGGGCATCATGGAAATCGCCCACGTTTTCGTGGTGAACAAGGCCAGGCGGGAGGGCGCGGAGCGGAGCGCCAAAATGATCGAGGAGATGCTCCACCAGGGGCCGGATCGGGGGCCGGACGCCTGGCGCCCGCCGGTTCTGAAAACCGAGGCGTTGGCGGGCGAGGGGATTTCCGGGCTCATCGAGGCGGTTTCCGCCCGGTGGGCCTATCTGGAATCTCATCCCGAGGCGGCGGAGGCCCTGGCGCGCGCGCGCGCGCGGCAGGTATTGACCGAGACGCTCAAAACCCTCGCCGCCGAGCGCGTCATCGGCGGCCGCGAGGGGGAGCCCGGATTTCAGAAAATTCTCGCCGATATCGCGGCGCGGAGGGAGGACCCCTACACGGCGGCGGAGCGGCTTTTGGACTCCGCCGGGGGATAGGGCTTTAACGGGGAGGGCGCAGGGATGAAGGGGGCTGAGGCGTTCCGGGTGGCGCTGGTGACGGCGGGCTCGGACGAGGAGGCGGCGAGGATAGCCCGGGCGCTGGTCGAGGAGCGGCTGGCCGCCTGCGTCAACATCGTTCCCGGCGTGCGGAGCATCTACCGCTGGCAGGGGAAGGTGGAGGACGATCGGGAGGTTTTGATGGTGATCAAAACGGCGGCGGACGCTCTCGATGACCTGGAGGAAAGGGTCCGCGCCCTCCACAGCTATGAGGTTCCCGAAGTGATCGCCCTTCGGATCGATCAGGGGAGCGGTCCCTATCTGGATTGGCTTGCCGGGAGCGTTCTTCCTTCGTCTGAATAAATAGGCCTGGTTTAGGCCATGAAAATTTCGAGAGCAGGAAATTTCGAGAGCAGGAAAATCTCGAGGCGCGCCTGGTTCGGATAGCCGAAAAACTTTTTTCCGGCGCCAGGAAAGAAAACGCTTCGCTTTAGAGAATGGGCAGGTAGGTGGTGAGTTCGAAGTCCGAGACGTGGGCCCGGTAGCGCTCCCACTCCATTTTCTTGTTCGAGATGAATTTGTCCCGCAACTCCTCGCCGAAGACTTCCTTCAATAGTTCACTGTTCTCCGACGCCTTGATGGCCTCGTTGAGGTCGGTCGGGAGGCTGCCGATGCCGCGGGCGGCCCGCTCGGCCTCGCTGAGTTTCAGGACGTTTTCCTCGACCGGGGGAACGGGGGGGTAGTTTTCCTCGATTCCCTTCATTCCTGCCGCGAGGATGAGCGCGAAAGTGAGGTAGGGGTTGCACGCCGAATCGGGGGAGCGGAGTTCGACCCGGGTGTCCGAGGGGCGTCCTCTGCGGTTCGTGGGGATGCGGATCAGGTCGCTGCGGTTCTTGTGGGCCCACGAGATATGGAGCGGGGCCTCGATGCCGGGCACGAGGCGTTTGTAGCTGTTGGCCCACTGGTTGAGGACGATGGTTATCTCGGGGATGTGGCGAAGGAGCCCGGCGATGAAGCCGTGGCACAGGTCCGAGAGGCCGTCGGGCTTTGATTCGTCGTGGAAGGCGTTCTCGGCTCCCTGGAAGAGCGAGAGATGGGTGTGCATGCCGTTGCCGTTGCTCTCCTGGAGGGGACGGGGCATGAAAGTGGCGTAGACGCCGTTTCGCATGGCCACTTCCTTGACGACGAGCCGGTGGGTCATCGCGTTGTCCGCCATCGTGAGCGCGTCGCCGTAGCGGAGGTCGATCTCGTGTTGGCTTGGCCCCACTTCATGGTGGCTGAATTCGACGCCGATGCCCATTTCCTCGAGGTTGAGGACGGTGTCGCGCCGCAGGTCGCTGGCCACATCGAGCGGGGTAAGGTCGAAGTATCCGCCGTTGTCGAGTTTTTTCAGGGGCAGTTCGGTGGACTCGAAATAATAGTGCTCGAACTCGGCGCCGACGTAGAAGGTGAATCCCTTCTTGGCGGCGGCCTCGAGCGATCGCCTTAGCACGAAGCGCGGATCGCCCTCGTAGGGCGAGTCGTCCGCCTGGCGGATGTCGCAGAACATGCGGGCGACGGCGCCGCCCTTTTTGGGGCGCCAGGGCAGGACGCAGAAGGTCGTCGGGTCGGGATGGGCGAACATGTCGCTCTCCTCGATCCGCGTGAAGCCCTCGATGGAGGAGCCGTCGAAAATATGGCCGTCGTACAGGGCGGTTTCGAGCTCCTCGATGGTGATGGCGAAGCTCTTGAGGAAGCCGAGGATATCGGTGAACCACATGCGGATGAAGCGCACCCCCAACTCGCGCGCCTGGTTGAGTACGTATTCCTTGTCCCGATCCTGCATTTCCGCGCTCACTGTCCCCTCCTGGGTGGTTTCGGGGGTTTTGCCGGGAATCCCTCTCACAGGGTCGTATATCAGAATAATGGGGGGCCTTCCAAGTGAAGACCCCCCATATGTACGTTATTGCTTTCGCGGCCGGCCCGATCTCGCCGCGAATCTATTTGGGGTAGGCCTCCATGCCGTGCTCGGCGAGGTCCAGGCCGATATATTCGTCCTCGGGGTCCACGCGCACCCCGATGAAGGTTTTGACCGCATTCCAGAGAATCAGCGAGAAAATGAAAGTAAAGGCGCCGACGGCGACGGTGCCGACGATTTGTTTCACGAGGAAGGCCGCGCCTCCTCCATAGAAGAGCCCCGCCGCCCCGCCGGTGAGGGCGGGCACGCCGAACAGGCCCAGGGCGATGGTGCCGAATATGCCGCACACCAGATGGACCGAGAGCGCGCCCACCGGGTCGTCGATTTTTCGGTTATCGAAAAACGGAACCGAGAGGCAGACGATGACGCCCGCGATCGCCCCGATGAGGACCGAGGCGGCCGGTGTGACGAAGGCGCAGGGCGCCGTGATGGCCACCAGGCCGGCGAGGGCGCCGTTGACGCTCATCGACAGGTCGGGTTTCCCGAATAAAACGCGGGTGGTGATGCTCGATGTGACCACACCCGCCGCCGCGGCGAGGTTGGTCGTAACGGCGATATGGGCGATGAGGCCGGGATCCGATGTGCCCATGGTGCTGCCCGGGTTGAAGCCGAACCAGCCGAGCCAAAGGATAAAACCGCCCAGGGTGACCAGGGGCATGTTGTGGCCCGGAATCGGGTTCATCCTACCGGCGGAGTCGTATTTCCCGATTCGCGGGCCCAGGACGATGATCCCCGCGAGCCCGGCCCAGCCGCCGACCGAGTGAACGACGGTCGATCCGGCGAAGTCGAGGAACCCCCAGTTTCCCAGCCAACCGCCGCCCCATATCCAGTGACCCTGAATCGGGTAGATGACGGCGACCAGGATAAAGCTGAAGATCATGAACGAGGAAAAGTGGATTCGTTCGGCGACGCAGCCCGAGACGATGGTCGCCGCGGTGGCGGCGAACACCAGCTGGAAGAAAAATTTCGCCAGAATCGGGATTCCCGACCAGTTGAGCGAGGAGAAAACCCCTTTGTAGGAATCGCCCATGGCGGGGCTGTTGTCGGCGCCAAGGACGAAAAGGCCATTTGTCCCGAAAATGGAATTTCCGTCGCCGAACATCAGGCGAAGCCGATGACCCAGAAGGCGAGAGAGGAGACGGCCACGACACCGAAGTTTTTGTAGAGAATGGCGATGGTGTTTTTCGCCCGGCAAAGGCCGGATTCGAGCATGGCGAATCCGGCGTGCATCCAAAAGACCAGGAATCCGGCGACCAGGACCCAAACCGTGTCGAGGGCGACACGAAGATCGACAATGCTTTTCTCCAAAACTTTGGCGTCCTGGGCCCAGGCGTTGCCGGCGTCAGAAAAGACCGAAGCCAGGGCGATGACGGCGGCTGCCAGGCCGAAAATGCGCATCAAAAATCCTCCGTTTATCAAATCAGCATTGTTAAATAAGCCGAAATAAGCCGATAGGGCATGCGCCCTTTGCGGACTTTGATGCTAGGGCGGATATGTTTCAGGGAGATTTCGGAGGAGTTTCGGAGGAGTTAAATAGGGGCCGGAACCGAAGGGAGCGCTTGTCTCGCGGTGCTGGGGTTTTGTGGCTAACCCGTTCCGAGGTTGAATTTGTAGCCGACGCCCCGGATTGTCGTGATGAAGGTTTCGCCTTCTGCTTCGATTTTCGCCCTGATTCGCCGGATGTGGACATCCACCGTCCTCGGCCCGCCGATATAGTCCACGCCCCAAACGAGATTCAGGAGCTGATTGCGGTCAAACACCCTACCGGGGTTTTGCATCAAATGCTTCAAAAGCTCGAATTCCCGGAAAGTGAGATCGACAAGGACGCCGTTGAGACGAATTTCGTAATGGTCCTCGTCGAGGGTGAGGCCGGTTGCGTGGGCGCCGGTGCGGGCCACATCGCTGTCCGCGGAATCTTTCCGTTCGCAGAGGTTCCGTACCCGGAAGAGGAGTTCTTCCTCGCGGACGGGTTTGACGAGAATGTCATCGGCCTCGATGGGAGTTCTCAGGGTCTCAATCCGCCCCGGCTCGGCGATGAGCAGAATCGGCAACATGCTCCAGGTTCGAATCTCGCCGGGGGCGGGCAGCGCGGGAGCGTCGTCGAGCAAAATGAGGGAGAGGCCGCGGGCGCGGATTTCCTGAAGGGCGGTGTTTTCCTCTTCGGCCACTTTGCAGAAGTGCCCCTCGCGCCGGAGCGCCCGGGTGAGCGCTTCGGCGAAACCGTCGTCGGCGGTGTAGATCAACAAGTTTGCCATCGGGTCCGCTCTCCTCGCCGAGTCATTCGGAGGTTTGGGGCAGATTATATATCCGATTATGTGTCCTGAGGGAAGGGAGGAAAAGGTTGGTGCTTATGTAAAGGCGTTGCAAGGCAATTAAACTGTGGAGATATGCTCGGTCATGGAGACAAGACTGTCGAGATTGTGCGCGGACATGAAGTCGTCGCAGTAGGGGAGGGCGGTCCGCATTCCCCGGTCGATGGGCCGGTAGCCGGGGCTTCCCAGAAGGGGGTTGAGCCAGATCAGGCGGCGGCATTTTTTGGTCAGCCGGTCCATTTCCTCGCCGAGGACTTCGGTGTCGCCCCGGTCCCAGCCGTCCGAAATGATCAATACGATTGTCCGGCTGTTGAGGATGGTCCTCCCGTATTCGAAATTAAAGGTTCGGATGCAGTTTCCGATCTGCGTGCCTCCGCTCCAGTCGTGCACTTCGTTGGCGAGGCGCTGCAGGGCGAACTTGACGTCCTTGTGGCGGAGGTAGGGGGTGGCGTCGGTCAGCCTGGTGCTGAATACGAAGGTGCGCAGCGACTTGATCTCATTTTGCAGGCTGTAAAGGAACTGAATCAGGAACTGGCTGTAGCTGTCCATCGACCCCGAAACGTCGCAGATGAGAATAATCTGGGTTTTCTGGATTTTTCGTTTCCTCCGGAAGAGGCGAAGGACCTCGCCCCCGGTGCGTATGCTCCGTTTGACACTTCGCTTGAGGTCGATGTCCCTGGCGCTGAGGTCGCTTTTTTTGCGCCGGCTGATTTTTGTCGCGAGTTTGGGGACGATCTTCTGGATGAGGCGGCGGAGATCGGCGATCTGGTCTGCGTCGAAGGTGGAAAAATCCTTCGCGCCGAGCACTTCGGCCGGGCTGTAGGAGGGGGTTCCCTCCTCGTCTTCTTCGGCGTCGCCCGCTTCGCTCGAGGCCGAGTCTTCCTCTTCGGTGGGCAGCCCGGAGCTTTCCCGGCCCTCTTTTTGGTCGTCATTTTCGGCGTCCTCGCTCTTCTCGCCGCCGGCCCCCTCCTCGCCCGCGCCGTCGGGGATGTCTTCGTCGAAAATGTCGCCCATGGATTCGCTGTTGTCGCCGCTGTAGGGATTTCCCTGCTCGTCGAACCAATACTGGCGGAATACCGCGTCGAACAGGGGGATTTCCTCGTGGCTCGATATCAGGTTGGAGCGTGTTGCCGCGTACACATAGTCGAGGTTGGTGACTTCGAGATACTCGAAGGACCTGAAAACATCAATAATGCGGCCCGAGGTGATTTTTAGCCCGCCGCGGCGAAGAACCCGGCAGAATCCGATGATCTCTCCCCTGAGCCCTTGCCCGGGAATCCTTATTTTCCGGTGAGGAAGGGAGCCTTCAACGACGGGACGAATGGTCATGGCGAATATTCGGTGGTCCGGATTAGACCTCCACCTCTGGTGAAAGGTGGGCCGTGGCGACCATGCTCTCGATGCCGTCTTCCTCGATGCGCTTGATATCGTCCTGGTACTTCAGGATGCAGCCGAGGGTCTCACGGACCGAATCCGCGTCGAGTTCTTCCTTGTGGAGAGCGAGCAGCGCCTGCGCCCAGTCGAGGGTCTCGGCAACGCCAGGCCGTTTGTAGAAATCCATCGTCCGGGCTTGGCCCATGAAGCGGCAAACCTGTTCGGCGAGCTTGACGGGAGCGTCGGGGACCTTGGTCGTTACGATCTCGACCTCTTTCTCGAAGGTGGGGTAATCCACCCACAGGTAGAGGCAGCGGCGCTTGAGGGCGTCGTGAATTTCCCGGGTCCGGTTGCTGGTCAGGACAACGACCGGATTTCGGGCGGCCCTGATCGTTCCCATCTCGGGGATAGTGATTTGGAAGTCCGAGAGAATTTCCAGCAGGAACGCCTCGAACTCCTCGTCCGAGCGGTCGATTTCATCGATGAGGAGGACCGCCGGCTTTTCCTTCGAACGAACAAGGGCGCGAAGGAGGGGACGCTCGATGAGGTATTCCTCGGAGAATATGTCCTTCTCGATCTGCTTGGCGTCGCCCTTGTTTCCCTCCTCCATCTTGATGTGAAGCAGTTGCTTGGCGTAGTTCCACTCGTAGAGGGCCGAGTTGGAGTCGAGGCCCTCATAGCATTGAAGGCGGATGAGTTCAGTGTCGAGGAGCGTGGCTAGCACCTTGGCGAGCTCGGTCTTGCCGACCCCGGCCTCGCCTTCGAGGAAAAGCGGTTTTTCGAGTTTCATGGCGAGAAACAGGGTGGTCGCGAGGGTCTTGTCAGCGATGTAGTCGTTTTGCCGGATGCTTTCCTGGACGGCTTCTGCCGATGAAAAATCGATTTCGCGATTCTTGCGGCGCTTTGCGCCGCCCGATTGTGATGGTGTCACGGTTTCCTTCCTTTATTTGGAAGCCATATCGGCCGCGGCCGCTTCGATGGCGTCAATTATTTTCACATATCCCGTGCAGCGGCATAGGTTTCCGGATATCCCCACCTTGACCTCTTCGCGGGTGGGCGTCGGATTGTCGTCCAGGAGGGCCTTGGCGGCCACGATCATGCCCGGGGTGCAGAATCCGCACTGGATGCCGCCGAGTTCGATGAATTTTTCCTGGATCGGATGGAGGTTGTCGACGGTGCCGATTCCTTTGACGGTTTCGATTTTGCTGCCGTTGGCCTGGACGCCCAGCATGCAGCAGGCGTTGACGGCGACGTCGTCGAGCATGATGGTGCAGGCGCCGCAGTCGCCGGCCTCGCAGCCGTTCTTCACCTCGGTGAAGCCGAGATCGCGAAGCAGATAGAGCAAGGATGTATGCGCGGGGGCCTCGGTTTCGACCAGTGCGCCGTTGACCGTGAATGAGATCGAATGCTTGTTGGGCGGGCTATAGGCAGCCGATTTCCGGGCGCTCGGGCTTTTCCGCTTGGATTTCGAGGCGGACTTTTTCTTGGCTGCTTTTTTCTTTACGACCTTTTTCTTGGCGACTTTCTTTTTCGCCGTTTTTTTCTTCACCGCTTTTTTTACTGTCTTTTTCTTGGCGGTTTTTTTCTTTGCGGCGCTCTTGCGTACGGCCTTCTTTTTGGTTGCTGCCTTTTTCTTAGACTTTGCTTTCTTTCTGGTCGCGGCTGCCATTTTTGGCCTATTCTCCCGAAAAAAAGTAAGAAGTGTAAATTAGCTGGGGTCTATCGAAATCCCGGCCGCCTGGCATATCAGGCGGCGCGGCAGGACCTCGCACATCAGCTGGCGGTATTCGGCCGAAGCGCGGATGTCGTCGATTGGAGATGCGGCGGCGGCGCAGGCTTCGGCGGCCTTCTGGGCCAAATCGAGCGTAATCGCTTCTCCTTCGAGAATCTTTTCCGCCTCGTAGCATCGGACCGGAACGGGCGCCACCGAGCCCAGCGAGATTCCCGCCTCCTGGCAGGTGTCTCCCTTCATCCTCAACACCACCGCGGCGCCAACGACCGTAATCGCCATCGCATTCCGCCGGGCGAGTTTGTAGAAGCCATGAAGGTGGTTTTTTCCGGGGGAGGGGAAAGTGACTTCCGTAATGATCTCGCCCGGCTTGATGTCGGTCGTGCGGTATCCGGTGAGAAATTTATCGAGGGCGACCGTCCGCCTTCCCTTTGGGCCGGCAAGCTTGACGGCTGCCTTCAGGGCCAGAAGGGGAGGAACGATGTCGGCGGCCGGGCCTCCGTCGATGAGGTTGCCGGCGACAGTCGCCCGGTTCCGGATGATGGGGCCGGCGAATTTGGCGGACATGTCGACGAGAATAGGCGCTTCACGGGCGATCAGGCGGCTCTCCAGGAGGTCGGTTACGGTTGTGAGGGCGCCGAGTTTGACTGTCCCCTTGGAGGCGGAAATTCCCTTCAGCGTTTTGATGCGCATGAGGTCGATCACCAGCTTTATTCCGCCGCTGTGATCGTGCCGGAGGTCGGGCATGAAATTGGTGCCGCCGGCGATGAACTTATATTTCTTTCCTTTGGCCGCCTTGAGTGCGGCCTGTACCGTGGTTGGAGTTACAAAGTCGAATCCCCGCAATGTTCACCCCCGCCTTTCGGAATGTCTGCTTTAATTGGTAGCAGACATTCTAACGATATTCGATGTGGCAGACCCGCCCGGAAATCAAAGGAGCAGGCAACCCGCCAAAACACCCGAAAACCCCATAAAAATCAATGCTGAAAAGCTTATTTGATGGACTTCACCCCTCTGAAATTTGCGCGGCTAACCTATCAGTTCCCCCCGTCCTGCGTCAAGTGATCGGACCCTTGCGGGCCGGAAGAGAGCGTCATAGAATTTGCTTGAATGTCAATCACTTGGACGCGTCCCGTGGGCTATCTCGAGGGTTTCTCTTGCATGAATCGAATCGGTTGAAATTTCCCCGCCGGCGAATCGCTGTTTTCAGTCTGGGCTGTAAACTCAATCAGGCTGAGGGCGAGGGGATTCGTCATCTGTGCGGCGAGAGCGGGCGCGAGATTGTTCCCTTCGAGGCCGAGGCGGATGTTTATGTCATTAACACCTGTACGGTGACATCCGAGGCCGATCGGGAGGGCAGACGGCTTGCCCGGCAGGCGAGACGCCGGGCGCCGGAGGGGGCGAAAATCGTCTTTGCCGGCTGCTCGGTCCAGGCTAACCCCAGGGGGATGCTCATTCCGGAGGCGGACCTCCTTTTGGGCAATGCCGAGAAGATGCGCCTGTCCGAGCATCTGGCCAGCGCCGTGCGGCGGGAGGGAGGGGCTTCCGCCGAGGTTCGCGCCGCCGCCATCGACCGCAGCGACCGGCTGGACGCCGTTCCTCTCGAACATTTTGAAGGCCAGACAAGGGCCTATCTCAAGGTCCAGGACGGGTGTAACTTCTCTTGCTCTTTCTGCGCGACGACCCTCGCGCGCGGGCCTAGCCGGTCTCTCACAGCGGATGATTGCCTCCGGCACGCCCGGCGGCTGGCCGGGGGGGGCCACCGGGAAATCGTTCTCACCGGCGTTCATCTGGGCGCCTATGGCCGGGAATTGAAGCCAAGGGATACCCTGAGCCGCCTCCTTGGCCGATTGGTTGAAGACGGAGAGATGCGGCGGGTGCGTCTATCCTCCGTGGAGCCGGGGGAGGTGACGCGCGAACTCGTGCGCGTCAGCGCCGAGAGCGCGTATGGAAGGAAAAAAACGGGGACCTATACATGCCGCCACTTTCACATCCCGGTTCAGAGCGGGGACGACGGGATTCTTCGGGCGATGGGCCGAAACTATACGGCCGAGCGGTGCGCCCGGCGGTTCGCCGAGCTGGCGAGGGCGATTCCGGGGGTGTGTCTCGGGGCCGATTTCATCGCGGGATTTCCTGGCGAGAGCGCGGAGGCCTTCGAGCGGACGATGGCATGGGTCCGGGAGTCTCCCATCGCCTACCTTCACGTCTTTCCGTACTCTCCGCGTGAGAATACCCCCGCCGCGGAGATGCCGGGCCGTTTGCACGGAGTGGAATCGCGCCGCCGGGTTCGCGCGCTCAGGGAGCTTGGCCGGCGAAAGTGGGCCGCGTTCCTGGCCTCGCAGGCCGGGGCCGAGGCCGAGGTGCTTTTCGAGGGACGTCGGAAGGACGGCCTCCTCACCGGCCTGACGGACAATTACGTGCGTGTGGCGGCCGAGGGGCCCGAGGAGTGGATCGGAGAGATCGTGCCCATGCGCCTGTCACCCGGCGGTGAGGGCGGAGACCTGGGCCCGGCCGCCGGCCGGGAAGAGGCCATTTCGGGAGTGGCGGTGACATGAGCGACGCGCAATCGCGTCCGGACCCCTACGGCGAAGGGGGGCGGGAACTCGACGAGCAGGAATCCTCTCGCCGCGTTATCACGCTTCTTTCGGATTTCGGGACCGACGACAATTCCGTCGCGGTGATGAAGGGCGTCATATTCGGAGTGAACCCCGAAGTCCAGATTGTGGACATTTCGCACGCAATCGATCCCTACAACATCGAGGTCGGCGCCGATGTCCTCGCGATGGCGTATCACTACTTTCCAAAGGGGACGATTCATGTGGCGGTGGTTGACCCCGGCGTTGGCGGAGATCGCCGGGGCATCCTGGTGGCCACCGAAAACTATCTCTTCGTGGGGCCGGACAACGGAATTTTCTCCCATATCTACGAAGACCCCGCTTATCTTTGGGTGAGGGATTTGCGCGCGGTTGATTTTTTCCTGGAGAAAATCAGCTCAACCTTTCACGGGAGGGATGTTTTCGCCCCGGTGGCGGGCTATCTCTCGATCGGGGAGGACCCCGAGGATTTCGGCCCCGTAATCGACGACCCGGTGAAGCTGGAGATATCCGATTGCCAGGTGCGGCCGGGAGGCGGCATCGACGGCGAAGTGGTATATGTCGATCGTTTCGGAAATTTGATTACGAATATCGATACCGGGGTGTTCTGGGACGGCGAGAGCCTCGCGGGGGAGGACGAGGGGACGCTGACCCCCACCATCGAAATCGCGGGGGTGACAATCCGGGGGCTCAGCGAGTTTTACCGGGAAGCGGAAAAGGGGCGGTGCGGCGCGCATTTCAACAGCTGGTCCCGGCTTGAAATTTTTCTTCCCGAGGGCAGGGCGGCGGACGAACTCGGCGCGGGCCGGGGGACGCCGGTGAAGGTGAGATTTCAACTCAACAGATCATAGGGGTGAGATGATGGAGCAGGATTCCGTAAAGTTGACTGTCTATAGCGATTTTTTGTGACCCTGGTGTTTTAACTCGGCCGTGCGCCTGAAGATGATCAAGGAAGAATTCGGGGACAAGGTGATTCTCGAGCCCCGGGTGTTCATGCTCCGTCCCGAGCCCGACCCCACGGCCGTATTTAACGATTACCGCCGAAGCAATTGGGAGCGGTGCAACGACCAGCCCGAATCGGGCGACTACCGCATGTGGGAAGGCGGAGGGGACTACCCCATCTGCTCGATGCCCTCGGCTCAGGCGGGTTTGGCCGCCCGCGCCCAGGGGCCCGAAATGTGGGATGCCTTTCACATGAACCTCCTGGCGGCTTTGTTCACCCATAGCCGGGATATTACTCGGCTCGAGGTTCTTTCCGACGTGGCTGAAAAGAGCGGTCTCGACGTGGACCTGTTCCGCGACGAGGTGGCGAGCGAGTTCCACCGCGACCAGGCGGTCAGGGAGTACACCGAGGCGATCAACCGGGGGGTGACGGGAATTCCCACCGTGGTCGTGAACGATGAGGCCATGCTCGTTGGCGCCGTTCCGAGGGAGAATTACCGCTTCGTGATTAGTCATATTCTCGAAAACGGCGAGTTGCCCACGCAGGCTTCTCAGGGGCTGCCTCAGTTTTGATGGAAGAGGCCCCTCACCGGGACAGGCCGCCCGGCCTGTCCGGCTGCATCACCGACGTTCCCGGCTTTTTGCTGGGCCACGCCCAGGACCGGGAGGCTCTGACCGGCCTCAGCGTGGTGATATGCCCTCCCGGCGCGGTGGGCGCCTGCGAGCTTCGGGGGACGGCGACCGCCACCCGGGGGGTCGACGCCCTACGCCCCGAGCACCTGGTCGGGAACCTGGATGCCGTCGTCCTGACGGGGGGAAGCGCCTTTGGCCTTGCCTCGGCGGACGGTGTGATGGGTTATCTCGAGGACCAGGGCAGGGGGTTTCCGGCGGCAGGCTACAGGGTGCCGACGGTGGCCGCCGCGGTCTTGTTCGATCTCGCCTCGGGAGGGGGGGATGTTCGGCCCGATGCCGCCATGGGCCGGGCCGCCTGCGAAGCCGCTGTGGACCGGGAAGGCCCCCAGGGAAGCGTCGGTGCGGGCACAGGCGCTACGGTGGGCAAACTCCTGGGCCGGGAGCGGGCGATGAAAGGCGGGGTCGGGACGGCCAGTGTGCAACTGCCCGGAGGCGGTGTCGTGGGCGCTCTGGCGGCGGTGAATGCCTATGGCGGAGTGCACGATCCCGAAACTGGCATTGCGCTCGCCGGCCCGCGCGGCGAGGCGCCCGAGGGAGGCATCGTCGATACGACGCACTACCTCCGCACCCGGGGCCGCTCCCACGAGGGGTTTTCCGGCCCTGGGGAGAACACCACGCTCGGCGTTGTCGCGACCGACGTTCAACTGACGAAACCCGAAACCCAGAAACTCTCGCAAATGGCGGCGAACGGTCTGATCAAAACCGTGCGTCCCTCCTACACCACCGTGGACGGAGATGTCGTATTCGCCGTATCGCGCGGGGACAATAAGGAATCCCTCGATGTGGTCGGCGCGGCGGCCCAGGTGGCCCTCGCCCGCGCCATATGCCGCGCCGTCGTCGAGGCGGACGGTTTCGGTCTTCTCCCGGCCTGGCGCGACTTGGGATGACGGCGGGCAGCGGCGAGAATCCTTCCGCCCCGCGGGGGCCCGCCCCTTGGGGGCGGCGAGATTATTTCGATCTGACTCTTATCGGCTCGGCCCATGGATTGAGCGACGGCTTCTCAAACATGCTCGTTCCGGTCCTGGCGCTTATCGTGGCCGACCTGGGTCTCTCGGCCGTCGAAGCGGGAACGCTGCTCAGCACGTTCAGCCTGGCGACATTTCTGTTTTTATATCCTCTCTCCATTCTGGCCGATTACACGGGCCGCAAAAAGGCGATAGTCATCGCCGGGTTGGGCCTGTC
>JAVEPB010000259.1 GCA_030922375.1 bacterium
GATAAAAAAGGCTTTTTCCTCATCCCCGAGGCAGGTGTGGACGAGGACAGTCTCCTCGAGATCGTGCTCGAAGCCGGGGCTGACGACATGGAGCCCGCCGACGGGCACTACGAGGTCACCTCCGAACCCGAGGCCTATGAAGATATCCGCGCGGCGCTCGAGAATAACCAAATTCCCATGGAAACCGCCGAGATTTCAATGATTCCGAAAACCACGGTCAAACTCGAGGGAAAACCCGCCGAGCAGATGCTCCGGCTCATCGAGACGCTCGAGGACAACGACGACGTTCAAAACGTCTACGCTAATTTCGATATCTCTGAGGAGGAGATGGCCAAGGTTTCCGCCTGAGCCGCCTCCCCCTCTCCCACCGCCCGGGCGAGGCCACCTTGCCTGACACCGACAATGCCTACCGCATCCTGGGGGTTGATCCGGGCCTCGGTGTGACCGGGTATGCCGTTCTCGCCGTCTCGGACCCCTTCTCGGAGCCTCGGCTCGTGGACGGCGGCGTCCTGAGGAGCAACGAGCGGGCCCCCTTCGAGGAGCGCCTCGGAGAGCTTCACCGCGATCTGTCCGAAATCATCGCCGCCCTCGAGCCCGCCGTCATGGCCGTCGAGGATCTTTACGCGCACTACAACCACCCCCGCACCTCGATCATCATGGGCCACGCCCGCGGGGTGATATTCCTGGCCGCCTCTCAGGCCGGAATTTCCGTGCACAGCTTTGCGGCGACCGAGATTAAAAAATCCCTCGTCGGCGTCGGCCGCGCCTCGAAGGCCCAGGTTCAGCGGATGGTGCAGCAGCGGCTGGAACTCGACGAACTCCCCGAGCCGAACGATTTCGCAGACTCAGTGGCCGCGGCCTATTGTTTCATCGACCGCACCCTCCGCCGCTCCGGCTCCGCCCCGGCGGTGAACCAATGATCCGGCGCATATCGGGCGAGATCGTCGAAATTCTCGACGAAAGCGTCGTCGTGCGCACGGGCGCGGGTCTGTGCTACGAAACCCAGGTGGGCGCCTACGCCATCCCCGAGCTTCAGGCCCTCATGGACGCCCGGGAGCCGGTCGAGCTTCACACCCATCACTATCTCGAGGGCAACGTGGCGGCGGGCCAATCCCTCGTACCCCGGCTTACGGGTTTTCTCACGGCCGCCGAGCGCGATTTTTTCCTTCGCTTCATCAAGGTGCCGGGCCTCAGCCCCCGGAGCGGCGTCCGGGCGATGGGTCTCCCGCCCGAGCGAATCGCGGCGGCGATTCTCGCCCGCGACATGGGCACCCTGACGAAGCTCCAGGGACTCGGAAAGAAAAAGGCGGAGCAGATCATCTCAAAGCTCGCCGACGAACTCGCGGAATTGGGCCTTCCGGCGGGGGTGGAGGACGCCCGCCCCGAGCAGCCCGAAGCCATGGGCCCAAACGCCGAGGCGATGGCGATCCTCGTCGGCCAGCTCGGACTGCGCACCACCGAAGCCGAGGACCTGATCGGCCGCGCGCGGGTGTCGCTGGGCCCCGAGGCGGAGATACCCGCCGTTTTAGAGGAAGTTTTCCGCCTCAGGCGGTAAAGGAGTCGCCGTGGTCATCGAAAGACGCGTCTCGGCCCGGGAAGTCAGCCCGGCGGAGGAGCGGGTCTTCTCCTCGCTCCGTCCCTCCCGGCTCGATCAATACGTCGGCCAGCAAAATCTCGTCGATAAGCTCCGGATCACCCTCGACGCCGCCGCCGCGCGCGGCGAATCGGTGGGCCACGTTCTTTTTCACGGCCCGCCCGGGCTGGGCAAAACCACCCTTTCCCACATTATCGCCCAGGAGATGGGCTCGCGCCTGGTCAAGACCTCGGGCCCCTCGCTCTCCCGGCCCTTCGACCTGGTGGGGATTCTCACCGATCTCCAGGCGGGCGACGTACTTTTCATCGACGAAATCCACCGCATGCCGAGACCGGTCGAGGAATACCTCTACCCGGCGATGGAGGACTTCGAGGTGGACTTCATCTCCCAGCAGGGCCCGATGGCCCGGTCGATCAAAATCAATCTCAAGCGCTTCTCGATAGTGGGCGCCACCACCCGGCCCGGCGCCCTTTCGCCTCCCCTGCGTGATCGCTTCGAGCGGGTCTATCACGTCGATTTTTACTCCGAGGAAGAGCTTCAGGTGATTATCACGCGGAGCGCCGGGCGCCTGGAGCTGCCCATCGAGGAGGGCGCCTCGCTCGAGCTCGCCCGCCGGAGCCGGGGCACCCCCCGGACGGCGAACCGGCTTCTGCTCTGGGTCCGCGACTTCAGCCAGGCGCGGCGCGACGGCGCCATATCGCTCGATACCACCCGCGAGGCGCTGGCGATGGACAGCGTGGACGAGGTGGGTCTCGACGCCCTCGACAGGCGCTACCTCCGCACCATCATCGAGCAGTACGCAGGCGGCCCGGTGGGTGTCGAAGCCATCGCCGCCACCATGAACGAGGAGAGCGACACCCTCGTTGACGTGGTGGAGCCCTACCTGCTCCGCACGGGCTTTGTTCAGCGCACGCGCGGCGGCCGCCGGGCGACTCCGGCCGCCTTCGCCCACCTCAGCCTGAAAATCCCCGAGGGGCTCCAGGGCGAACTCTGGTCCGCCGCCGGTGATTCCGAAGACGAAAAGACCGGATAGCGCGGCGAAAATGGACCCAGGCGACCCGTCCGGCCCGCTCGGCAACATCGGCAGGACCCTTCTCATCGCCGGGCTCGCCCTCGCGGCCATCGGCGCCCTGATGATGTTCGGCTCCAGGCTTCCTTGGCTCGGCCGCCTTCCGGGCGACATCCACCTTCGCGGAAAAAACTGGAGCTTTCACTTCCCGATCGTCACCTCGATCGTCGTCAGCATCGTCCTGACGATTCTCTGGAATCTTTTTTCGAGGAAGTAGCGGCGGGCGGACTAGCCCTCGAATCTCAGCGCCAACTCGTCGAGGGTTTTCTCCGGGCCGGCCAGGGTAAGAATGTCGTCTTCCCTGATCTCCAGATGATCGTGGGGAACCAGCACATCCCGCCCGCGATGGATGGAAATGATCAGAACGTCTTCCGGCAGTTCCAGCGCCTGAAGGGTAGATTCGGCGAGACCGATCTTTCGTATCTCGAGATCGACGATATCCTGCTCCTCCTCCATTCCCAGCAGCAGGGAAACGGCTGAAGGAGAGCGAACATAATGATCCAGAAGACTGATCATAGCGGTGGAGGGAACCACGACGGAGGCCCCGAAGGGCTTGAAACGATCATACTGGGACCGGTCGTCCAGCTGAACGATCAAATGCGCCTCGGCGAAATGCTCATGCGCGATCTCGCAAATCCGAAAGTTTTCCTCATCGGATAGCATCGCCACGATGGCGCCCGCACCTGCTCCTCCCAGAAACTGGAGTTCTTCCGCGGAAATCCCGGATATCCGGTGGAATTCCACCCCGGAATTCCCCCCCCTTCCTGGCCCGGCGGCGAAAGACCAGCCACCTTCACCTGCCAGTGGTGAAAATGCAGTTGGCGGGCCAGCGCGAACGCGCGGCCGTCGGAACCGAAAATGATGGCATTGTGTAGAATGCCGTGTTCGGTTTTTTCTGGAAGCGGCCTGGCCTCGCCCACAAGATTGATCGCCATCTTGAAAAACGAAGGGCCGACAATCTGGTTGATCACGATGACGGATATCATCACCGTGGCAAACGAGACCCCCCATTCCGGAAACTCCACGGCGACTTCGGTTGTCAGACCAATTCCGACGCCCGCCTGGGTGATGTAAGCCATCCAGCTGATGCGGTTGTGGACGGGCGGATTTTTCGCAAGCACACCGCCTGAAAAAGAGCCCACAAATATGGAGGCGATTCGCGCGACAAACAGCGTCAGCGTAATCGGCCAGACATCAAGCAAGATATTCAGCTGAAGGGAAGCGCCTATCAGCGTAAAGAAGATCAGGTACACCGTCGGCGAGACATGATGGAGGATTCTCTGGAATTCCTCCCGGCAATTGCTGTAGTTAGCCACCTTGAAGCCGCCGATCATGCAGATCAGGAGCGGCTCGAGAAGAACTTCGAAGGTATAATTCCGGGCCGTGTAGTGGCGAACAAAATCGGACAAAAGGAAAACCCCGAAGCCGATCAACAACACCAGCGTAGCCTTGAGCCCGATATCCCACTTGCGGGGCGCGACAAGCTCAAGGAGCCTTCCAACTCCCAGCCCAAGGGCGGTCGAGACGGCCAGCTCGGCCACCAGGAGCAACACGAAACCGAGGTTGAAACGGGCACCGGTTAAAAGAGCGTCCGCGATGGAGGAGTTCACCGCGAATATGACGATAACAACGCCATCCATGATGACGGTCACGCCCAGCGCCGTCTGCGTGAACGGCCCCTTCGCGCGAAGCTCCTTGATGATAGCAATGGCGGACGACGGTGATCGCGCCACCAGAATCGACCCGGCCAGAAGTGACACGGCTACCTGGCCGATAACGGACATATCTTTTACGACAGGAATAAGATCGGCCAGGACATACACACTCAGACTGCCCAGGCTGAAGGTGCTGACAACGAGCCCGATGGTTATCCACTTGATGCCCTTCAGAAGGTCCTTCAACTCCTGGAGATAGAGTTCTCCTCCGGCGGAAAAGGCGATAAAGCCAAGCGCGATCTGATCGACATAACGGAGGGATTTCACCGCCTCCGCCGAAATGACGTTCAAACCGAAAGGACCCGCGGCTATTCCCGCGAAAAGAAAACCGGTGATCAGCGGCAATCGCATTTTGATGAAAAATTGCCCGAATTGTTTTGACGCGAGAGATACGAGGAACAGGGAAGCCAGGAAAACGGCGGCGTTCTGATAGAAAGACAACTGAGCCATATGTGGTATTTCCTTGCACAGTGATTCGTTATGAAATGCTGCTTCCTGAATGATGAATGCCGTGATTCTGCAAAATGTGACTCATTTTGTCCAGTTTGCAATTTCCCTCGTTGACTCGCCCTTTTCAGCAAGCGAAAATCGAACTCATCGAACCTCATGCGAATTCATTTCCGGAAGGAGCATCCCATGTCTCATCCGCTATTCGATCTCACGGGCCAAAAGGCCCTCGTCACCGGCGCGGGCCGGGGCATCGGCCTGACGCTCGCCATCGGCCTCGCCCGGGCGGGCGCGGACGTCGCCCTCGCCGACATCGATCTCTCCGGAGTGGCTGACGGCCGCCGCGAGATCGAGGCGATGGGGCGAAAGTGCGTCCCCATCGAGGCGAACGTCACCGAGGGCGATTCGGTGGACCGGATGGTGAGCGAGGCGACGGCGGGCCTCGGCGGGCTGACGATCCTCGTCAACAACGCGGGGACCAACGTGCGCAAGAAAACGGACGAGGTGACCGAGGATGACTGGGACCGCGTTCTCGACCTCAACCTCAAGAGTCTTTTTTTCATCACCCGCCGCGCGGGCGAGGAGATGAAAAAAGCGGGCGGCGGCAAGGTCATCAACATCGCCTCGCTCATGGGCTGGTCCGTCTTCCGGAACCCCCACCAACAGACCTACGGCCCCTACGCCTCGAGCAAGGGAGGCGTCATCTCGCTCACCCGCTCGTTCGCCGTCGAGTGGGCGAGGGAAAACATCCAGGTCAACGCCATCTGCCCCACCTTCATCGAGACCCCGCTCACCAAGTCCCTGGTCGACGACCCCGTGGTATTCGGCGCCATCCGCGACCGGACGCCGATGGGCCGCCTCGGCCTGATGGAGGAGCTCGTGGGGCCCTGCGTGTTTCTCGCCTCCGCCGCCAGCAACCTCGTCACCGGCGAGTCGCTGCTCGTGGACGGCGGGTGGCACGCGGGCTAGTCGGCAAACAACCCGGCCCGGCCCCCTCGCGCGGTCTTCCGCGCTTTGCCATAATGCGATCCTCTTTGAATTCATCGCTCACCGGCCATCCGGAGGATCGCTCATGCTCCACTCCCTTCGCACCCACCACGTCGCGCCCGGCAAGATGGCGGAGTTCCACGAGCTGCGCCGCGAGGCGATTCCCTTCTTCGAGAAGCACGGCATCAAGGTCGTCGGCTACTGGAAGACCGAGATCGGCCCTTCGCCCTGCGTGGTCTCCATGACCGCCTTCGAGGACTGGGCCCAGTACGAGCGGGCCCAGAGCTCCCTCGTCGCCGACCCCGAGTTCAAGAAACTCATGAGCCGCTTCCAGGGCCTCAGCCTGAGGACCGACACCGTTATCCTCCGGCCGACGGACTACTCGCCCATGCAGTAAGGGGGGGCTCCCCGCGAGGACAGCTATTCGCCGGGCGAGCGTAAGCTTGATAACAACTTTTTTTCATTGAAAGGAAACTTCTCATGCACTCATTTCGTGAAATCACCGATTCGCTGTACGAAACGCCCGCGAGCTACGAGGGCCGCTCGGAGGGCTTTAAGAGGGCCGACCTGATCGGACGGGAGCAGGGCTCGGTCCACATCGGCTTTTCGCTCGGCGAACTCGCGCCGGGCGGGCGGGTAGACACCTGCGTCCATTCCTACGAGAAGGGGATTTTCATCACGGAGGGCGAGGTCGAGCTCAACCGCGAGGGCAGATGTTTCCGCCTCGGAAAATTCGACTACGCCCTCGTGCCCATCGGGGCGGCCCACGCCATCAGGAACACAAGCGGCGCGCCAGTTAAATGGGTCGAAAAATGCGCCCCCCGGCCCAAGGGCCCGGGCGAGTGGTCGGACAGCTTTTTCACGGCCGGAAGCGAATGGAGCGAGGCGCTCTCCGTCGATCCGCTGAACCCCGCCTGCCGGATGACGGGGCATTTCGACTGGGACCAGCTTCCTCCTCACCAGCGAATCGATAAATACATGTGGGGCTGGTCGAAGAAAATGCTGATGGACCGGAAGTTCGGCAGCGAGCAGTTCGATATGTTCATCATCGAGTTCGCCGAGGGGGGCCAGACCAACGAGCACGACCATCCCTTCGAGGAGGCCTATCTCTGTCTCGAGGGCGAGGGCACCTTCACCGCCGAGGGGGAGGAGTACCTCCTCCGGCCGGGTACTATCGGCTGGTCCGGGGTGGGCTCGCCCCACGGGTTTTTCATGAACCGGGGGGCGGCCTGCCGCTGGCTCGAGATCATGACCCCCCAGCCCCCGGCGCAACACAGCAACCGCCGCCTCTCCACCTGGGACGATATCCGGGACCGGCTGGCGGAGTGAGCGCGCGGCCAGGCGGGTGCGCATGGACGAATACCGGAACTGGTGCCGCCCCCGCCTCGTCTGTGTCAACGCCCTGAAAATGATCAAAGAGCTTCGGGGGAAAGTGTGAAGCGCGTTCTACTCCTGATGACGGTGAACACCTACCGCGCCTCGGCCTATCTCGCGGCGGCGGAGCGGTCCGGGGTGCGTTCCGTTGTGGGGACCGACCGGCCGGACGCGCTCGCCGGCCTGACTCCGGGAGGCCCGATGGTCCTCGATTTTCACGCGCCCGAAAAAGCGGCCGGGGATATCCAGGCTTTCGCCCGGGAGCATCCCCTCGACGCCGTGATCGCGGTGGACGATGACACCGTGATCGCCGGGGCGATGGCGGCGCAGGCGCTCGGCCTGCCCGCGCACACCGTCGAGGGCGCGCGGGCCACCCGGAGCAAGTACGAGCTCCGGAAAATTCTCGACGAGGAGGGCCTCCCCTCTCCGGGATTCCGGCTCGTCGCGGCGGGGGAGGACCCGGCGCCCATCGCCCGCTCGCTCGGGTATCCCTGCGTACTCAAGCCCACCTTCCTCGCGGGAAGCCAGGGCGTCATCCGCGCGGACGGCGAGGCGGAATTCGCCGCCGCCTACCGCCGAATCGGAAAAATCCTGGAGGAAGCCGGCACGAAAGAGCGCGGTGGGGCCGAGGCCGGCTCAATTCTCGTCGAGGACTACATCCCCGGCCGGGAAGCGGCGATCGAAGGCCTCGTCGCGGGCGGGGCGCTCCATGTCCTCGCCATTTTCGATAAGCCAGACCCGATGGAGGGGCCGTTTTTCGAGGAAACGATTTACGTGACGCCCTCGCGGCTGCCCGAAAAAACGCAGGCGGAAATCATCCGGGCCGTGGACCGCGCCGCCAAGGCCATCGGCCTGCGCGACGGGCCGGTGCACGCAGAGGTCCGGGTGAACGACGGCGGGGTATGGGTGATCGACATCGCAAGCCGCACCATCGGGGGCAAATGCTCGGGGGCGCTGGAATTCGGAGAGGGCGCGAGCCTCGAGGAGCTGATCATCGCCCGCGCGCTGGGTACTGAGCCGCCCGCCATCTCCCGGGCGGGCGCGTCCTCGGGGGTGATGATGATTCCGATTCCGGGGCGGGGCATCCTGCGCGGGGTCGAGGGAATGGAGGAAGCGCTCGCGGTGCTGGGGGTCCGATCGATCGATATCAGCATTCACACCGGCGGGCTCGTCGTCCCCCTCCCCGAGGGCAACCGCTACCTCGGTTTCATCTTCGCCGGCGGTGAAACACCCGCCGAGGCCGAGGAGGCGCTTCGCCGGGCGCACGCACAGCTAAAATTCCATATCGAGCCCGAGGCAGGTTCCAGGAAATACCCCGAAATCTAAATCGGCAGATGGCTCGCCTCATCAATCAAAAAAAAGCCGGCCCGAAGGCCGGCCTTTTCAAAGAAGCGCTCTCGTTATTTCTTGGTCGGGGCGTAGTAGGGGTTATCGCCTGCGGCGTGGTCGGTGGTGTCCACCACCTCGAGCTCGGGGTCGATCTGCCGGATCCTCTCCTGAACGCCCGACTTGAGCGTGACGTCCGCCATGCCGCAGCCGGCGCAGCCCCCGCCCATCTGGACAAAAACCCGCTTTCCTTCCACGTCGAGCAGATTGATAACGCCGCCGTGCGAGGCGATGGCGGGGTTAATCTCGCTGTCGATGATCTCCTGGAGCTGCTGGAGGAGCGACTCCTCCACCCCGGCGCGCTCGCGCGTGACTTTAAACCCCCTTGTCGGCCCCTCGCTGATGAAGTCAATCTGGGCCGCCTCGGCGCGGGACAAATGCTCGGCCGGCGCGAAAACGCCGATTTCGTCGTTATCGAGTTTCTCGAAATTTCCCTCATCGCCTTCCTTCACGAGGTCGAGCTTGTAGCCACCCTCGAAGCTGAGAAGGATTCCGGCGAACCCGCCCCCTTGCTGGTCCATGATTTCATTGATCTTGCTGACAGCACCCTCGGTGATCTTCATCGGAATGGCTCCAGGAAAATGGCCGGTGAACGGCCGTTCGTTTTTAAATAATCAGACCAATTTCATCCGAAAGAATACCACGCTCTTTCAAAAAGGCAATTCGGGGAACCAAGCCGAGGGCCTGCCCGCCGTATCCGAGGCAAGCGGTACAACCCTTTTATTATCAATCAACTGGCTAACCCTGCCCTGCCCCCAGGTGTTGGGTGACCCGGCGCAGAAGCTCCTCCACGTTAAATGGCTTGACGATGAAATCCCGCGCCCCGGCCCCGATACAGGCCTGGACGGTTTCGGCATCCCCCCGGGCGGTCAGCATGATCACGGGCGGCAGACCGGTTCCCATCATCTTGAGATGGGTGAGCACGTCGATCCCCGTCATCTTCGGCATTTCGTAATCGAGCACGATCAGTTCGAAGGGCTGCTCCCGCGCGAGGGCGCAGGCGCGCTCCCCGTCGGCCGCGAAAATCAGACTGTGCCCCGCGTCCTGGAGGACTTTCCCCACCAGCGGGTGGAGCAACTCATCGTCGTCCACGAACAAAATCATCGCCATAGCAGCAACCTATTATCCCCCCGTCTCTTGTCCACCGACGGCCGGTCAGGGCTCGACGACCACCTTGATCGCACCGCCGATGCGGTCGCGGAAGGTTTTCACCGCCTCGGTGAACTCGCTCAGCGGAAATTTATGCGTGACGAGATCGGGGAGCACGAGCGCTCCGCTCTCGACAAGGGCGTGCACCTCGGGCAGGGCGTTCGGCGCGGCCCTGGAGCCGATGACTTCGATTTCGTCGAGGACGAATCGCTGGAGCGGAAACGCCCCTTTTTCCTGGCTGATCCCCCCCACGACGACGCGCCCGCCTTTTTTGATCATCTCGACCGCCTGGACGATGGTCTGCGCCGTTCCCGCGCACTCGAGCACGACATCGGGCCCCACACCGCCCGTGGTCTCCTTGATGAATTCCATGACATCGGTCTGCTCGAAGTTGACCGTCTCGTAGCCCATCCCCGCCGCTTTATCGAGCCGGCTGCCCCGGCCGACGACAATGACGCGCCCCGCGCCGAGCGCCCGGGCGCACTGATAAGTGACCGAGCCGACCGCGCCGGGCCCGATGACGACCACGGTTTCGCCCGGCTCGATGCGGCCCTGCTTGGCGATGTGGAGGGCGATGCCCGCTGTGTCGTAGAGCGAGGCGGCGGCGAGATCCGAGCCGGGCGGGAGTTTGACGAGGCAGATGGCGTTCACCGAGATGTACTGCGCGTAGGCGCCGTGCACGGTAAAGCCGTACTGGCGGTGCCCCGAATCCACGTTTCCGTAGTTGAGACAGATGTTGTATCGCCCCTTCATGCAGTTGCGGCAGTGGCCGCAGCCCACGGCCGAGCTTCCGGCGACAAGATCGCCCGGCCCAAAGCCGGTGACTCCGGGGCCGACGGCCTCGACGGTGCCCGCCCACTCGTGGCCGATGATGAAGGGCCACTCGGGCGGCCACATCGGAAAGAACTTTCCGGTCATGATGCCGAGGTCGGTCCCGCAGATTGCGACGGCCCCGACGCGGCAGCGCACCTCGCCCGGGCCGGCCTCGGGGACGGGAACCTCCTTGAATTCGTATTTGTCCGGCCCGAGGAGGACGAGCGCCTCCATGGATTTCGCGGGCATTTCCACTCTCCCCCTTTTTCCGCGAGGACCTCCCCTAGAGAGGCGTCCTCGCCTTGATGTCGTCCCCGGTCACGTCGCCCATGTAGACATAGCCAGATTCGGCGACGCTCCCCGAGCCGATGTATATTCCCACCGCCTCGACGGGCTCGGTCTCGCTCAGGTTGTAGAGCCAGTGCTCTACGCCTTTGGGGATGTAGTGAAAGTGGCCGCCGCGCACTTCCACGCGGTCTGGGCCCGCTCCGGCGAGGCCGTGGCCACTGATGATGTAGTAGATCTCCTCGCAGTTGTCGTGGCGGTGTTTTTTGTGGACCGCCCCCGGAAAGAAACGCGCCCTGAAAAGCGTGGTCGAGCTGCCGTTGTGGGTCCCGATCGGGATGCGGAAATCGGTGATCGACCAGCCATCGCCCGCGTCCATGTTCTCCTGGGGCACGTCGTCGAGGTGAACGAGGATGCCCTCGTTGAACCCCTCGCGCGGCATGGCGAGATCGGCCTCGGTCACGTCGCCCGCGAACCGGTAGCCCGAGTCCTCGACGCTCCCCGCGCCGATGTAAAAGCCCACGACGACGGCCTCTTCCTCTTTCGTCTCGTTGTGAAAGAAATGATCGATCCCCGCCGGCATGAGGCGGCAGTGCCCCGCGCGCACCTCGGTCCGGCCGTCTCCCTGGCCGACGACCCCGTTGCCGCTCAGGTAGACGGCGATCTCGTCCGCGTTGGTGTGGAGGTGTTTTTTGTGGGTGGAGCCGGGGCGGAAGATCGAGTGAAAAACGCAGGTCGAGCTTCCGCACGCCTTCGTGATCGGCAGGCGAAACTCCGAGATCGCCCAGCCCTCGCCTTCGTTCATGTTTTCGGGCCTTACGTCGTCCACGTGAATCAGGGGATATTGAAGGGGCATAAAGTTTTCCTTTTTATGAATGAATGATCTAGATCTCGCCCGTCCGCTGCTTGAGATCCTCCTCGGTCACCTGTCCCATGTAGTTGAAGCCGCTCTCGTCGAGCCCGCCGACGCCGATGTACCAGCCAGGGGCGGCAAGGTCCACCGAGTCGCTCAGGTTGGCCAGCCAGTGCTCGCATCCGGCGGGAATGTAGTGAACGTCGCCGGTGGCGAGCTCCCCCCGGTCGGCGCCTATGCCCGCCAGCCCGTGCCCCTTGAGGATATAGCAGATCTCCTCGCAGTTATCGTGGCGGTGCTTCATGTGGACGGTGTGAGGGCCGAAGTAGCCGTACATCCAGCAGGTTTCGGCGCCGTGGCTCCGGTTGAGGGGCTCGCAGAAATAATCCTGGGTCCAGCCCTCGTCCCGCGAGACCTTGACCATCGGAACGGCGTCCTGGTGAACGAGGGGGTACTTGAGATCGGAGTGGCGCAGCGTCCTCGGGGCATTCAGATCCGCCTCGGTGATGTCGCCGAGGTGGACGTGGCCCGCCGCCCCCAAGTTCGAAGCCCGGTCGAAAAGCCCGATGACGACGAGCGGCTCGTTCCGGCTGAGGTTGGCCAGCCAGTGCTCCACGCCCTTGGGGATTAGGTGATAGTGGCCGGGGTGGACTTCCACCCGGTCCGGGCCCGCGCCGGCCAGGCCGTGTCCGCTCACCACGTAGTACTGCTCCTCGCAGTTATCGTTCCGCCGCTTCTGGAAACGGTCTCCGGGCCGGAGGATGGCGTGGTACATCGTCGATGAGCAGCCCTCTTTTTCGCTGATGACCACCCGGAACTCCGAGACGGTCCAGCCCTGGCCCGCGTCCATCTTCTCGGGCGCCACGTCTTTCATTCGGATATATGGATGCTCGAACGCCATGATGAATTCCCTACCCTTTCTCGCCGATCCGGACGACCCCGCGCAGCGTCCCGCCGTCCCCGCCGCCCTCGATGAACTCGAATCCCTTCTGAATATCGTCGAGCGGAAAATAATGGGTGACAATCGGGGCGAGGTCTATCTGGCCCGACGCCACGAGGGCTATCGAGCGGTCGAAATCCTCGGCGAGACCGGCCCGCGAGCCGATGACGGAGATGTCCTTGAAGTAGTACGCCTGGGCCGGGATGCCGCCGACCTCGGCGGGCCCGATGCCGAACTGGAGAATCGCCCCGCCCGGCCGGACCATCTCGTAGGCCTGGACCATCGTTTGGTTCGCGCCCGCCGTCTCGATCACCACGTCCGCCCCGAGGCCGCCGGTGAGCTCGCGCACCCGCTCGACCGGATCGCACTCCCCGGCGGGGACGATTTCGTCCGCGCCTAGTTTTTGCGCCATTTCGAGCTTCCATTTGCTCCGCGTGACGGCGATGACCATCGAGGCGCCCGAGACTTTCGCCAGCTGGGTATGAAGGAGCCCGCTCGAGCCCTGGCCGATGACGGCGACCGCGCCGCCGGGGATGTAGGGCGCCTTGCGCTGGCTGTAAACGACGGTGTAGAGCCCGACAAAATTCGTCGCCGCGGCGAAGCCCACGTTGTCCGGAATCCGGTAGGCCTCGGTCTCCTTGACGGCGATGAGCTCGGCGAAGGTGCCCGGCACCTCGCGGCCCCTGAGCCCCCCGTTCAGACAAAGATTCGTCAGCGCGCGCATGCAGTAGTGACACACCCCGCAGGCCGTCACCGGGTTGAGCACGACCCTATCCCCCAGCGCCAGCCGGGTGACCCCCTCGCCGAGGCGGGCGACCGTGCCGGTGCACTCGTGGCCGGGGATCACCGGAATATTGGCGGGCATCTTCCCGGCCCAGATGGAAACGTCGGTGCCGCAGATGGCCGAGGTCGCCACATCGACGATGACCTCGCCCGGCCGGAGCTCCGGGTCGGGCTGGCCCCCCACCGTCATTTTATGGGGCGCTTCGAGCAGTGCCGCTTTCATCGCAAAAAACTCCTGAATTCGTTCAATCGAATATGAGTCAGAGAGGTGATGATACCGCCAAACGCCCCCCGGCCCAAGGCGGGGAGGGCGTCTCCGCCCGCCGGGTATCGGCTCTTCCTCAAAAAAACGGGGGCGGCCCGATCGTCCGGGCCGCCCCCCGCTGTGTTCCGTCAACCTGGTGCCGCGCTGAAACGGGCCGCTAGGCGCCGGCGAGTTCCTTGAACTCGTCCATGGTGAGGAGGCGGTTCTCGGCGAGCGCCTTCTCCTTCACGTCGACGAGCAGCGCCATCATCTCTTCCTGGGTGGCCTTGATGCCGAGCTCCTCGAGGAACCAGACGATCGAATCGATGCCGCTGCCCTTGCCGATGACGGGCTTGGGCTCGGTCTGGCCGACGAGGCCCGCGCGGTAGGGCACGAGTTCGGTCGGGAAATCGACGCCCGCGTTCTTGAGCCAGCTGACGATAATGCCGCTCTCGATGTCGTAGAGCTTTTCGCCCACGATGCAACGGTTCGGCGGGACGGCGACGTTCGCCAGCCCGGTGACGAGACGCGAGGTCTCGACGAATTTTTCGGTCTTGAGGCCCATGTCCACGTCGTACATGGTCTTCATGGCGAGGGCGAGCTCTTCGTAGGCGCAGTTTCCGGCGCG
>JAVEPB010000260.1 GCA_030922375.1 bacterium
AGAACGAACCGGTATTTCCTGCCGACAAATTCCGCTTGGACCGAATAGCCCACCCGGGGCTCCTTCTGAAGGGCGTCGATACCGAGACCGGTCTCGCGGATGTATGTGATCTCTCCCATGAGGGGCTTTTGCGCACCGAGACGCATCCCCGACAATTTCTCCACCAGTTGGGAGAGCTCCTCCAGTTTTTCGTATTTGATGGAGGTATCCACCCCCAGCATGGTCTTCAGGCTTACGGCCATCTCCTCAAGCGAGGCATTGCCGGTCCGCTCGCCCAGGCCGTTGGCACAGACATGGACCGTCTGCGCGCCGGCCTCCACTGCGGCCAGGGAGGTGGCGATGCCGCAGCCCAGGTCGTTGTGGGTGTGAACCTCGATGGGGATATCCACCAGACGCCCGAGCTCGCCGACGAGGAACCCCATGGCCCGGGGGAGGATGCAGCCCGTCGTGTCCACAACGCATAGAGAGTCGGGTTTCGCCTTCTCGGCCACTTCCCCCACCAGCCGCTTCAGGAAGTCGAACTCCGCCCGGGTCGTATCGAAAGGAAAGAAGTTGACAAAAAGGCCTTTGTCCTTGGCGTACTTCACCGCCGTGATGCTTCTTTCGATGATGTCTTCTTGGCTCCAGTTATACTGGTATTTGAGGCGGGGGAGTCCGCTGGGGACCTCGACGACGGCGCCGTCGGCGCCGCACTCGATGGCGCGGTCGATATCGGCGGGCATCGCCCTTGAGAAGGTCATGATTTTAGCGTTGAGGCCCAGCGAGGATATCTCTTTGATCGCCTCCATGTCCTCCTTGGAGACGGCCGGCATGCCGGCCTCGATTCGATCCACCCCGATCTCATCCAGCTTCTTGGCGATGGCCACCTTCTCATCTTTCCGGAAAACCACGCCGGGGGTCTGCTCCCCGTCCCGTAGGGTGGCGTCATGAATCTCGACCTTGGCGGGAAGGGAGAGATCTTTTCGCACGTCCTCTTCCCAGTTGAACGGGCTCGTCCACCATTTGTCTTTCACATCCCAAGTCATTTCATCCTCCTTTCACTCCTCGGGGAGGCCCGGGCCGGCAAGATAAAAAAAGCGCCACCCGCGGGGACCCCAGGGAATTCGCAGAACCCGCCATTCCCATGGCATCTGCCAAGAAATATAAAAATGGGCCGACCGGACAATTATCAATATATACCTTTTGACCTCCACAGGTCACCGATCGCCATATAGTCTTCAGCGGTTCATTCTCCTTGGGGAGCGACGATCTTGTTGCGCAAAATTCCGATGTTCTCGATCTCGCACTCCACCACGTCGCCCACCTTCATCACTCCGGAAGGCTCCATGAAAAGACCCACGCCCTCGGCGGTGCCGGTTGCGATCATATCGCCGGGGTAGAGAGTGAAGCCCTCCGAGAGGACCGAAACCACCGTCTCGACATCGAAGATCATGTCGTTGGTGTTCGAGTTCTGGCGCACCTCGCCGTTCAGGCGGGTCTCGATGCCCAGGTTGTTGCCGTCGCCGGTCTCGTCCTTGGTGACGATCCAGGGCCCGAGGGGGCCGAAGGTGTCCAGCGCCTTGCCCTTGAACCATTGGCCGTGCCTGCGCTGGATGTCGCGGGCCGAGACCTCGTTCATGATGGTGTAGCCGTAAACGTGGTCCAGGGCCTTGTCCTTGGGGATGTCGACACCCTCCTTGCCGATGACGATGACGAGCTCGCACTCGTAGTCCACATAATTCGTAATCGAATGGTGGACGATCTCCCCCTCGGGGCCGTTGTGGGACCCCGGCCACTTGCAGAAGAAAACGGGGATTTCCGGATAAGTGCCGGGCTGCTCGTTTCGTCTGTGCGCGCTCTCGTCGGCGTGGCGCTTGTAGTTGAGCCCGACGGCGACGACGGGCCGCTTGAGCTCGGCGATGGGCGCGAGAAGTTTCACCGAGCCGAGGGGCTTGGGGTTGCCGTTCGTTTTCGGTGTTCCGCCTGCGGCGATGACCGCTGCGGCGTCGCCCGTTTCGGGCGCCACATCCTCCACCCCCGCCTCGGTCAGGACGGCGACGCGGGGCCCGTTACCGGCTTCATAGGTGAGAAGTTTCATGTTTTCTCCATTCGAAGATGAATAGTCCCTCGGCTCGCACCCGCGCGGCCGGCGGGCCTCCGGTTATTTCACTAATATTCGATGCCTCTGATCAGTTCGGCTTGCCGTTTGGCTCCCGCGATCATGAAGCCCAGGTCGCTTCCGCTCAGGATGAAGCGCATCCCCTCCCCGATCCGCCGTTCGAGAATTTTGGGGTCGTAGGAGCCTCCCATGCCGGGGGTTTTTCCGTGTTTCTCGCAGGCGGCGAGCACCTGTTCGTAGACCAGGTTCACCCTCGGGTGATCGTGCTGGCCGGCGATGCCCATTCCCGTGCTCAGGTCGTTGGTCCCGATGAGCAGGACATCGATCCCTTCGACCGCGGCAATTTCGTCGGCGCGCTCTCCGGCCTCGGGCGTTTCGATCATCGCCACCAGGAGCATCTCCCGGTTGACGTTCTCAAGCAGTTCGTCCGAGCCGAGCGGGGCGAAGGCCGCGTGGGGCAGCCCGCCGCCGTGGCTGCGGTGCCCTTCCGGGGGAAACTTGCAGATCGAAACGAGTTCGCGAGCCTCCTCGGCGTTGTTGACGTGGGGGAGGACGATGCCCTGCGCCCCGGCGTCAAGGACGCGCGTGCTCAGGTCGGCGTCCAGCGAGGCCACGCGGACGAGGGGGGTGATTCCCTGGGTGAGGGCGGCGATGGCGACCTGGGTGGCCGTCTCGAGGTTGAAGGGGCCGTGCTCCAGATCGATGAAAAGCCAGTCATAGCCGCTGGCGGCCATGGCCATTCCAATCTCGACGGATTTGACGGCCCGGACACCGGTGCCGAGGGTCACCTTTCCCTCGAGGGATTTTTTCTTCGTCTCGTTAGTGATTACGGACAAGGGAGTCTCCTTATTGTCGTGAGAATAACGGCGCGGCGAGAAAGCCGTGAGGCAATCGTGTATTCGGCGCAACCGGAAGCTTGATGGATACTCCATATTTGCCCGGAAAGGCAACCATTGCCGGGGGGGAGGGCGCGGATTAGCGGCTCAAAGGCCTTTTCTCGCGGCAATTGTGGGCCGGATTTCATATTTCGGCTTGTTATGGCGGAAAATCCCGGTTTCGGCACGATTTATGCTTTTCTATTGGGCAGGAGTTCTTCCCGGGACGGGAGGTACTGGATATCGTATTGAAAAAAATGACTTTAGGGAGTTTTAAACGGCAACAAGAGGTGTTTCAAGAGACAATAATGTGACGCTACACCTTATCGGATAGTAATAATTTGCCGATAGGTTAATAAGGAGTATAGTGGGGGCGCCCAAGGTAGGCGCTGCTCACCGCCGCCTCAGGAGGGTCGATTCATGTCGGCCTTGAAATATCGTATATGGGCGCTTGTCGTGTCCGCTTTCGTTATCTCCGGATGTGTCTCCGCCCCGGTCGGTCCCAAGTCGGTGATTCCGCGCCCGGACGGGCGCTACGACAATCACGCCTACCTGGTGGATTCCTCCCGGATGGAATTATCGCGGGTGGTCTCCTCCATCGTCACACTGGTCACGCGGACCACTTTTACGCTCCCGGACGGCACCCTGTTCGAGAAAAAGCTGGTGGGCAGTGGGGTGGCCGTCGGCGGCCGCTTCGTCCTCACCGTCGAGCACACCACCGGCCAGCACGAAATCGAGGTCGAAACGCCCCTGGGCCCGATGAAGCTTCAGGTCGAGAAAATGGGGGAGAAGACCTTCCTTCTGCACGCCGGGGGGGAGCATCCCCTTCAGGCGCTTGTGCGCAACCGCGAGGACGATATCGCCCTGTTCGAGATGCCGCCCGGCGTGCGCCCGCCCTCGTTTCCGTATTCGATGGGTGACAGCGACGATCTCCGGGTGGGCAATTACATCTATGTCGTGGGCAACCCCATGAACATGGGGGTGAACGTCCGCGAGGGCATCGTCAGCGCCTTGCGCGCCCCCCGGGAGGTATCGCGGGTGGACGCGAAGAACGAGAACGCCTTCATGGTGAGCAACGGCCTTTCTCCGGGCGACAGCGGAACCCCCGTCATCGCCATCCGGGACGGGCGATTCGAGATGGTCGGTCTCTCCCAGGGGACTTTCATGGGAACCGGCCGCCTCGGCTGGGTCATCCGGATTAACGCCGTCCGGCAACTTCTCAAAAAGGCACGGGCTCTTCCGGAGGAGAGATGGGCGATGAAGCCGGCGCCGGTGAAAGCCGGGCCTAAAAGCGCCCCCCTCGCCGCCCCCTGGTTTTGGGGGCCTGTGAGCATTCTTCCTTAGAGGGCGCTCGATTCCCTGCTAACAACTGGAAATTCCTTCCGGGCAGGGGGGAAATTCTCCCCTCTCGCCCCGGGCCCGCCTCCGCGCTAGAATAGCCCCAATCTATTCCGCAGACGACCCCCGCGCTGCGTGTCTTTTTACAGGTCGCGCTGCGCCCTTTTTTTGGGAGACGGTGTCCGATGTTCAAGACCACCAAGATTGGCCATATGGGTTTTTGGACCCGGGATATAGATCGGATGCAGGATTTCTATACCCGCGTCATGGGCTTCCGGGTGACGAGCCGCTCGGGGCCGGGCGCCAAGGTGCCGGGTGGGGCGGCCGTGTTCCTGCGCTGCGACCGGAGCCACCACGAGGTGGTTTTTTTTCAGGCCCCCGAATCCGCCCCCAGTCTCTACCCCGAGACGAGCAGTTCGCTCGAGGAGCGAAAGGCGGGTTTTCAGCATGTGGCCTTCGAGGTGCCCGACCGGATGGAGTGGCTCAGGGCCCTCAAGCACATCGAGGGCTCAGGCGTCGAGATCAAGTACGGCCCCGTCGTTCACGGGCCCGAGGGGGACGGGTTTCATGCCGGAAGCGGTAACCGCGCTTTTTACTTCACCGATCCGGACGGGAACTATATCGAGGTTTACTGCGACATCACGGTTTTTCCGGAAGAGGAGACAGGGTGGGGAAATGTGCTCGATTAAGGTTTTGCCGAAAATGGTCCCAAAGGGAGGGCCCCGGGGGATGGTGAAAAATTTCGCCTTGGCGGCGGTTGCGGTGGCGGTTGCGCTCGCCCTGGTCTTTCCCGCGCCGGGCGGCTCCCAGGAGATTGAAGTGGGCGAGGTGATGAGTCGGATGGAGGGCGCCTATACCGAGGTGGTGAATTCCCTGCTGGTCTTTCCCGTTCAGGAGTCGGGGGGCGAGGCGCCCTTCGGCAAGATTAGCGAGCGCCTCGGGGAGATCGCCGAAACGGCCCGGTTGCTGCCCCGGATCGAAAACTACAAAGACGATAATTCGTTTCGGAATTTCGCCGATGGCCTCGAAAAACGCGCCGGGGAGATGGCGGCCCTCGCCGAAAAGAAAAGCCAGGCCGAATCGATCGCGGCCCTGGCCCGCCTTCAGGCCGCGTGCCTGGAGTGCCACCAGGATTTCAGGTTCTAGCCGCCGCGCGTTTAGAGGATTTCCTGGATATTGGCCAGCAGTTCATTCAGCTCAAACGGCTTGGTGATATAGGCGTCGCCGCTTCCGAGTAATCCCTGAATGCGTCTATCGTCCTTGGTGTAGGCGCTGGCAAAAATGATTTTCACTTCCGGGAGCACTTCCCGGAGTTTTTGGCTGACCTCGGGCCCCTTCATGCCGGGCATCAGTATGTCGAGAATTACCACGTCGGACCTCTCCGAGGCCGCGAGAGCCAGCGCTTCCTCGCCCTCTCCGGCGGTCAACACATCGAACCCTTTTCGCCCGATGAACAACGCAAGGGTGCTTAAATACTCGGGTTCATCGTCCACGATTAACACTTTGGTCTGGTTCAAATTATCTCCTGGGGACCCGGGGGGGGGAGCATCGAGGCCCCCTCCTCTGACTAGTCCGTTGATTTCTTGTATGCCCTCGGCAGGCGCACGATAAATGTGGTCCCTTTGCCTTCCTTGCTTTCGACAAAAATTTCCCCGCCGTGATCTTTCACGATGCCGTGGATAATCGACAGCCCCAACCCCGTCCCCTTGTCGGGGTCCTTGGTGGTGAAGAACGGATCGAATATCCGGGGGAGCGTTTCTTTGGGAATTCCTGTGCCGCTGTCCGAAACCCTGATTTCCCAAAACGGAGTTCCGTCGAGTTCGGCGCTCGAGGTGGAGACCGAAATTTCGCCTTCGCCGCTCGAAGCGTCCAGCGCATTTTTTATCAGATTGACGAACACCTGTTGCAGATGGCCGGAATTACCCATTACCTCCAAGGGCGAATTGTCGAGATTCAGGCTTGAGGCGATCCCTTTTGGAGAGAATTCGTGTTTGAGCAGTTCGTAGCTGAATCGAAGCACCCCCCTCAGATCGAATAATTCGAAGTTTGAAACTTCGTCCCGGGAGAATTTCCGGAGGTCGTCGCAGATATTCCGGATCCGGTCGATGTTTCGAACAATGATGTTCGCCGATTGATATTCCAGGCCTTCCTCGGGGTTGTCCTCGGCGATGAGTTCGGCCCGCATGCGGATCACGCTAGCGGGATTCAGTATCTCGTGGGCCGCGCCGGCCGCCAGGGTTCCCAGGGAGGAGAGCTTCTCGGCCCGGACGATCATTTCCTGACTCCGGCGGAGCTCTTCAAGCGTCTTTCTTAAGTTGGAGTGATTTTCCGCGTTCCGGATGGCGATTGCCGCCATGTTGGCAAGCGATTCGATAAGTAGATATTCCTCGTCGGTGTATTCGCGGGGCTGGCTTGTCAGGCAACTCAAAACCCCGATCACCCGCCCCTCGCTTTTCAGGGGGATGCAGAGGCTGGTCCTGATGCCCCACTTCAGGGCAGCTTTCTTGTCTTTCCATCCCGGATGCCCGGCGACGTCGTCGATAAAAATCAGTGAGCCGCCTTCCGCGGCCGCCCCGACGAATCCCTCCCCGAGGGAATACGTCCGGTGGGGTCTTTCCTCGAAATAACTTCCCCGGCAGGCCTTTAATCTGAATGCATCTCCGTTGTGCGTGTAAACCGCGATATTGGAAACATTCAGGAACACCTCCGTGGATTCGAGTATCGATTGGAGAACCTCATCGAGGTCGAGACTCGTGCTTACTTTCTGGGTCAGGCCGTTGAGGACGGTCAGGCGCTCGATGTACCTCTCACGTTCTCTTTCGGCGCGTGTTTTCTCGGTGACGTCCTGAACGGTCCCAACTATCCGGAGAGGATTGCCCGCCTTATCTCGGTACAGTCTACTCTCGGTATGAACGATCCGAGTGTTTCCATCTGGAAGAGGGATTCTGTAATCAAAGCGGAATGTTTCTTTCTCTTGCAATAAGTTGATGTTTCTTTCCCGAATAGTATCCCTGTCCTCGGGATGAACCCGAGAAATAAATTCCTCAAAGGTTATGGCGATTTCTTGAGGTTGCATTCCGAAAATCCGGTAGGTCTCGTCCGACCAGTACATTTTATCCGTTAAGAGGTTTCTTTCCCAGCTTCCGATATGGGCGACTTTTTGCGCCTCGGCGAGGCGCTCGCCATGCTCCCTGGCCTCCCGGTAGAGGGTGGCGTTCCGGATGGCCGAACCGATATGGTCCGAGATGGAGGTAAGCAATTCCCCATCTTCATCGGTGAAGGCGTTGGGCTCCTCCCGGCTAAGGGAAAAATGCGCAATACACTGACCAGACTGAATAATAGGAATAGAAATTGAACTACGGAGGCCCGCCTCGACTAGCCTGCGGGCGTTAGGAGAGTCAGATTCGGCATAATCCTTGACATAAAACGGCTGCTTTTTATTATAAAGGGCATCGAGCCGGGCTCTGTTCGGGGTTTCCATTCCCAGAGAAGGCAGATCGACGTCCGACTCGAGATATAAGCTCTTGTAGCTTATCTCTTTCGGATCCAATTCTGATATCAGGCACCGAACGTACGGAACAACCTGGCGAATTTCCGAGACGATGGTCTTGAAGAGTTCGTCCGGATCCAACTCCGAACTCACGGCCCTGGCGATGTTGCCGGCGATTTCGAGCCGTTTTGCCCGGTCATCGACATCCCGGTAGAGCGTGGCGTTCCGGATGGCCGAACCGATATGGTCCGAGATGGAAGATAACAATTCCATATCTTCTTCGGTAAAAGCATCGGGTTCCTCCCTGCCAAGGGCAAAATGCGCAATACACTGGTCAGACTGAATAATGGGAATGAAAATCGAACTGCGACAGCCCGCCTCGGCTAGCCTACGGGCGCTAGTAGAGTCAATTTCGGCATAATCCTTGACATAAAACGGCTGCTTTTTATTATAAAGGACATCGAGCCGGTCTCTGTTCTGGGAATCCACTCCCAGAGAAGGCAGATCGACGTCTGATTCGAGATACAACATATTGTAAGTCATCCCTTCCTGATCCGATACTGATATCAGGCATCGAACGCACGGAATCGCGCGGCGGATTTCCCGCACGATGGTTTTGAAAAGCGAATCGGGCTCCAGGGTGGACCCCACGGCCTTGGCGATCTCGCCGGAAATTTCGAGGCGGCGGTTGCGGTCATGGGCCTGGCGGTAGAGCGAGGCGCTTTGTATGGCGGGTCCGACCAGGGCGGCGACATCCTCGAGAAGGGCTATCTGGTATTCGGAATAGTCGCCGGGGTCGTTGCTGTGGATGCCTAAGTTCGCGATGCATTCCTCGCCCTGTATGATAGGAACGAACACCGATTTTCTCAGGCCGCTTTTTCCCATCTTCTCGAGCCAGCTCACCCCGCTGCGCGACAGGTCGGGGATATAAACCAGCTTCTTCTTCCGGTAGATTTCCTCGAAAATCCAGTTGCCGAGTTCAAGGGTGTCATCGGGCGTCAACCCCAGGATGTCTGCATCCGATTCGACGTGCCAGAAAAAGTGTTCGGTGGTTTCTGGATTGACGTGGGCGATGACGCAGCGATCGCACGGAACGGCTTTCCTGATTTCGGCGACGATGGCGCGAAAGAGTTCCTCGGGAACCGGCGAGGAACCCAGGGACAGGGAGATTTTCTTGAAAAAAGCGTAGCGTTCGTGAATTTCTTCGGAGTTGGCGGCTTTCTTCATTTTCTTTTGCGGACCCACTTAAGATTCAACCGTAGGGTTCTCGGTGGACGATTTCCGGCTTGGCCCCGGCGATCGTCCATTGCCGGAAATGGATAAATACATACGTAGCCGTTCCATTTTGGGGGATTTTTAATTTCTTATATTATGGGTTTGTTAGATTTGTGTTATGGGCTTGTTAGATTTCCAGTCCTGAAAAATAATCCCTGTCTGGGGAGCATTGAATCCTAACAGGCTATTAATATCTATAAACCCTGTTTATGAGATGCCTGCGAGGGAGTACTTGTCTGCGGCAGCCAGGGGGCGGGTGCGTCCCTGACGCTCCCCCCCTCTTGTTTGCTGCCCGCCTATTTGGCGAGCGAGGCGGAGCGGGGTTTCAGGGCGGCGCGGCCGGCGGAGAGGGGGGAGGTTTTCTCGCGCCGGAAGTTTTCGGCCAGCGATTTGCTCTCTACCTTGAGATGAATGAAGGCGTAGGAGGTCCCCGCCCATGCGTCCTTGGGCGAAACCGTCAGGGTGACGTAGGTGTCGGTCCGGTCGAACTCGGTTGACCAGTTTTTAATCGCGCAAAAGTGCATCATCGATACGATTTTGTGGTGGCCGCCGGTCTCAAGGGCCGTTTGGTAGGAAATCCGGGCGGCGTCGTCGATGGGCCCGCCGCCGTAGGGTATCGCGCTGGGCGGGTTGAAGCAGGGTTTCTCCTTGGGGTGAATAGCCTCGCGGGAGGAGGTCACGGCATAGCGGGCCGAGAGGTTTTCCTTGATCTTCTTGTAGCGGCGAAGCGCGTCTCTCGAGTCGTAGGCGGTTCCGTGGTCGGCCAGCTCGGCAATAATCCGGAAGAGGCGGTCATCGTTCCCGAAGTAAAGCCAGATCCACCTTTCGTCGCCGAAGGATTTGGGCAGCTCCTCCGTCCGGTAGCGCTGCCCCCAGGTTTCGGATACGCCGCTGGCCTCGAGCTTCACCCCGAGGGCGCGGACGGCCTCCTTGCTCATGCCGAGCCTGACGCCGAAGGCCTCGCCGTAGCCGCCGGAGGGCGCTGTGCCTGAAGGCTCCGGGAAGGCCCGGCTTGTGGAGAAGAGGGCGGCCGCAATCAGCCAGGCGAGCGCGAGCCGGGTCGGTTTTCGAAATCGGGCGGATTTCATTGGCGGTTCCTTTTTCGGGTCTCTTCGCGCCGCCCTCTCACCTCCGGAGCCGGGGCGGCGCGTCCGGGGCCCGGAGGCCTTCCGGAAAAGATTGAAAAACAACAAGTTCGGCGAATTCATCCACTCCTTAAATAATAGGGCAGTTGGCGATCGGGGGCAAACCGGTGCCCCCCGGCGCGGGTTTGGGGGGCGAATCCCCCCGTGATTGGGGCCGATTCGGTGCGCCCTTCGGGCGGGGAGATGTGTGCCGCGCGGAGAGGTGTTGGGGGGAGGCGGGGGCGATACCGGGAGGGTCTCGGACCCGGCGGGTCAGTAATCCATCGACCAGGACCGGCGGCGGTTCTCCCCCGCATCGCAGGCGGGTGGTGTGCGGGCGGTTGGCGGCTGCCCTGCGGCGGAAGTGAGGCGCCCCGATGGGTGCGGTGGACCCGAGAAGGGTCTGCCTCCCTCCCGTGCGGCCAGGAATTTCCTGGGTGCGACCCCCGCCGGGTCGGCTCCCGCGATCTCGAGCACCAGTTTTTTGCGGATCGCCCTGGCGAAGGAGCGGAAATCCTCGGCGACCACGATAAACGCGCGCGGGCCGCCGATGACGCAGTTTTTATAATAAAGGTCGAGGTTCGGCATGGGCGGGTTGCCGTAGCGGCTCGGCCGGGTGTTGAGGATGGGAAGCCCGTTGATGGTGAGTCCCGCCCTCAGCGCCTCGGTCCGGGCGAGGGTGACGAGGCGGCCGCTGTTGTTGGGTCCGTCGCCCGAGATATCGATGACCTGGCGCGTCCCTTCGAATCCGTTCTTTTTAAAGAGGGGCATGGCGAACTCGATGGCGCCGCTGATCGATGTGTAGGGGCCGACGCCCACGGGCTCGGCGGCGAGGGCGGCGGCGAAGGCGGCGGCCCCCGGCGCACCCTCGATGAGGGTCCAGCCGGCGACGGTTCGCTGGTGATCGTACCCGGCCCACTCGATGTAGGTGACGGCGATGCGCTTGAGGAACCCCGAACGGATGGCGGAAAGGACCTCGGGCGATGTGAACGCATCGATGTAGCCCTTGCGCTGAAGGCGGGCTTCCTCCTCATCGATGCTTCCCGAGACATCGATGGCCAGGACGAGTTCGAGATCGACTCGCTTTTCCGCCCCGGCGCCGGTTGCCGCCACAGGCGGTCCGATTGCCGCCACGGGCGAACCGATAACCGTCTCGGGCGGTCCGATGGCCGCCGTCGCGATGAAGAAAACCAACAGTGACGCCCGCATCGCCCGCATGAGATGCCGCTCCCGACACAACCGAAATCCCCGCGCCGCCAACGCCTAACGAAAGCGCAATGGTTTCAGCTTTGGACCGGCAGGGCAAATCCGGGTTTTTCCCGGGGGAGCATCAGGGCGATCACGACACCCGCCGCGAGCGTGATCGGGAGGACCCATAAAACCTGAATCAACCCGTAGTGCTCGGCCGCCGCCGCGATCGGGGCCGAGGTGAAGCCCGATATCAGCCAGCCGCCGCCCAGGGTGAGCGAGCTGGCGAAGGCCCTGTGGCCCGGCAGGGTTTTCTGGGCCAGGGCGACGGAGACGCCCATCGGAATAAAGTTGCCCAGGCCGACGACGGCCAGGGAGAAAAACGCATAATCGAGCGGAAAAACGAGAAACGCGATCATCCCCGCCAGGGCGACGGCCATGCCGAAGGCGATGACGGAGCGCTTTTCGATGCGGTCTCCCCAAATCCCGCCGGCCATGACGCCCACCGCCCCGCTGGTGAAAAGTACGGTGTTGGCGAAGCCGCCGCTCCAGAGTCCCATCCCCGCATCCACTAAAAGGGTGGGCAGGAACCCGCCGAGATTGCCCATGATGATCGCCCGGACGATGGCGAGCCCGAAAAGAAGGGAGACCGGCTTGCGCGCCCGGACCATCGCGGCCCAAAGCCCCCCGGCGGCGTCCTTTGTTTTATCCTTCAGCCTCGGCGGTTTGGGCAGCCCCCAAACGATAAGCGCCATCGTTCCGAGGGCGACGAAAACATATATCCAGAGCCACTCCAGGCCCAGCCGCGTCGCGATCCCCAGGGCGATGATGGGACCCATGGCGAAACCCATCCGCCCGCCGGTGACGAACACGCTGACGGACAGGCTGGCGTGCGCCTCGCTCAGCCGCCCGGCGCGGGCGGCCATGTCCGGATGGCACAGGCCGAAGAGCATCCCCCCGGCGGGAATGGCGGCCGCGACACCCCAAAAAACCGGCGACCAGCCGATGGCCGTAAAAGCGATCGAGGTTCCGACAATTCCCACCGCCAGCCAGGGCAGCCGGGGCCAGCGGTCCACCATCAGCGCGGTCAGCGGCTGGCTCAGGGCGCTGGTGAACGACTGGATCGAAATGAGAATTCCCGCCGTCGCCAGGGTGAAATGAAATTTCTCGCGCAGAAGGGGGATCAGCGGTGCGAAAAAAGTCGCGTGAGAGTCCACGACGAAGTGAACGAGAAACAGGATGCCCATCGCCCCCCAGGGGGCGGGCCCAAGAGATTTGCCAGGCTCCGCCTCGGAGCTCATTTACCACCAAGGAGACCCTTGAGCGCGTCCCCGGCGCTCTTCGCTCCCTTTTCAAGGCCGCCGAGCGCCCCTTTCGCGCCTTTTTCTATCATCTCCGCGGCGCCCTTTATCCCCGCCTTGGCGGCGCCGGCCAGCTTGTCGAGCCCGAGCGGGACGATGGCCTTGGTGGTTTGCCGCCGGATGGAACCGATCACCTTCTCGGCGATTTCGCCGGGCGAAGCGCCGCCCTGGCTTTTGCCGATATCCTTGATGTGAATGTCGGGGAGACCCGCGCCGAGTGTTTTTCCCTGAAGAAAGCCCGCGCTGACGTTCACCTTGCCGCCGCGGATGTAGAGATTTTCGATGATGAGTTTCGTCTCATCCCCCGCGTCTTCTTTTTTCTGCTCGGCCGGGGCGCTCTTCCATTTCGCCATGTAGGCGTTCACGTTCCGCTGGATGGCGTCGATGTTGCTCCCTCCGTCGCCCAGCTCGTAAATGACCTCGGGCGAGGCGATGACGATTTTCTTGATGACGACGGGGTTCTGGGTGATCGTGGCGGTGTCGAGACTGACGCTGATTTCGCCGAGGCGCAGAGCGTATTCAGTCTTGAATCCACTCGTGTTTCCGACGCTGAGCCCCCGCAGGGCGCCCTCGCCGGAGGTGATGGAGATCTTCGCCTCCTTGAGGCGGACCTGGGTCCGGGTGATCTCCGAGCCGAATTTCTCCACCCCGGCGACGACGAGCGAGTCGAGAGAGGAGATGAGAAAAAATACGCCGCCGCCGATAACGATGACCAACACAACCGCGCCGATGAGTAGCCATTTTTTCATTTGATTGTCTTCCTTCCGGCGATAGGGAATAGGTGCCGGCCCTTCAAGGCCGGCTATTCCTCGCCTTCCTGTCGGTGGATCTGGCTCATTTTTTTCGCCCGGCCCGCGGAGTAGACCATGCAGCCGACGGGGTAGTTGTAGGGGCCGTGCCAATTACCCGCGCCGCCGCCGTACACATAATCTCCCCGCTTGAGCACCTTGCCGGCCACGTGCATCTCGCCTTCGAGGACGAGGGTGCTGTGGTAGTAATCGTGTTCGTGTCTCGGCTCGGTGTATCCGGGAGGAAAGCGAACGAACTTATCGACCCGCTCGGAAACCTCGTCGGAGGCCTCGGCGATGATCTTCGCCTGGAGGCCGGGCGGAAGCCCGAGGATCTCCTCACCGTCCTGCCATTCGATCTCGTCCGTGTTGATGGGCATGAATTTTTCGGACTCTTTCACCGGCGCATCCTCCTTTTCGGGAAAAAGGGACTGGACAATGTTTCAAGGATAGGCCCGGTTTAACACTTTAGGGGGCAATTCCCAAGGGTGAGCGGCCCCTTTGGACTGAAAAACCGGGGGAATCCTCCGGGCGAGATTCCCTTGAATCCCCGTTCTCTTGTTGTGTTCGTAAAATTACACTTGTATACTGTAATAAGTTTGCCCGGGAATACGAGCGGGGAATGTTTTATTGCCCTTAGAAGGGGCCCACCTCTCTTTTGTTCAAGTATGCCGCCTGGGGCGCTGCTTATCTTCATACGGCTGTTTAAATTTAATGCCTTCCTCGACGAAGGCCGGGAGAAATACCGTAATGGCAAGTATTGACGAGGTCGTAGCCGGCGAAATCCTTCCCGCCAAAGAAGCCATTTCCATGCTGGATCAGGTGGATCTGGGCCCGACGATCGATATTCCCGAGATTCCGCCCGAGGCCGATCCGGATTTCACGCCGCTTGAAGAGCGCGAGCGCCTGAAGAAGGAAATCATGCGCCTCAAGACCGAGCGCAACGCCATCGTCCTCTCGCACAATTACGTCCAGAGCGACATTCAGGACGTATCGGACGCGGTGGGCGATTCTCTTTTCCTGGCGCGGGAGGGGGCGAAGTCCGACGCCGATGTCCTCTGCGAGCCGTCGGTCCTGTTCATGAACCAGATTCTCGCCGCGATGAAGAAACCCCACCAGACGGTGCTCGCGCCGGACCTCGGGGCGGTCTGCTCCCTCGCGGCCCACGCCGACCCCGAGCGAATCCTCGAGTGGAAAGAAGAGCACCCGCGAGGGCTGGTGATCAGCTACGTGAACACCTACCTCGACGTGAAGGCCGAGAGCGACTACTGCTGCGCCTCGGCGAACGCGGCGATGGTGCTCGAGCATGTCCTCACCCACTCCGAACCCGATCAGCCGATCCTGTTTCTCCCCGATGTTTTTCTCGGTTTTTTCGCGGCTAAGTTCATCGAGAAGAGCGGCCACTCGCTCGACCGGCTCTGGCTGATGCTGGGCGCCTGCCATGTGCACGAGGCCATCCGCCCGCACCACGTCAACGAGCAGATGCGCCTCCATCCCGAGGCGGCGGTGGTGGTGCACCCCGAGTGCGGCTGCACGAGCGCCTGCATGCGCCAGGTGACGACGGGGCTTGTCCCCGAGGATCTTTTGCAGTTCCGCTCCACCCAGGGGATGGTGAAGCTGGTCCGGGAGGTGCCCCAGGAAACCATTATCGTGGCGACCGAGGTGGGCAACATTTATCCGATGTCGAAGGCGGCCCCGGAGAAGACGCTCGTTCCGGCGAGCCGCGAGGCGCTGTGCGCCTTCATGAAGCAGAACACGCTCCAGAATCTCTACATATCGCTCCGCGACATGGTGCATGAGGTGGAGGTGGACCCCGAGCTCGCCGAGCGGGCGAAGCTCCCCATCGAGCGGATGATTTCAATCGGCTGAAGGCGGTCCGCCGCCCCGGACGCTTGGTCCGGCCCGGACGTTGTCCGGGCACCCCAAAAAAATCTCAATAACGGAAGAGGAATCAACGGGTGGATATTCGGGCGAGAGTGCGGGAGTGGCTGCTCGACGATCTGGGCCATGCGCCCTTTCAGGTCGAGACGGGGAGCGAGCCCCTCTCTGAGGCGGAGATTCGGGCGAAGTCGGAGGGCATCCTCGCCGGAGGGCCCTTCCTCGGCGTTATCTTCGAGGAGACCGAGCGCCTCATCGCCCTGGACCGGCCCGGGCCCGTCGATATTCGCTGGGAAAAAGAGGAGGGCGATGCCATCCACCCCGGCGACCTGATGGCCGTGGTGCGCGGGCACGCCCAGATACTCCTCAAGGCCGAGCGGACGGCGCTGAACATCCTCTCCTACGTCTCCGAGATCGCGACCCAGACGGCGCGCACCGTGAGCCGGGTCGGCGAGTTTCCCGAAACCTTCCGGGGGGTGCTCGACACGCGGAAGGGCCGGCCCGGGCTCATGTATTTCGAGAAATACGGGGTCCGCGCCGGCGGCGGGGTGAACCACCGCCTCGGCATGTTCGACGGCGATCTGATCAAGGACAACGATATCAAGGTGGCGGGCTCCATCGGGGCGGCGGTCGACGCCCAGTGGGGAAAGCGCTACATGGTGGACGCCCAGATCGAGGTCCAGTCGCTCGGGGAGCTCGACGAGGTGATGGCGGACGGGCGGGTCCACATGATCCTCCTCGACAACATGGACACCGAAACCCTCCGGGCCGCGGTCGGCCGGGCCAGGGAGCGGGGCGCCGCCCACCGGACCGGGAAGCGCTACATCCTCGAGGCCTCGGGGATCAAGGGCGGCGACCTCGCCGGGATCGCCCGCACCGGGGTGGACTACATCTCGACGAGCGCGATGGTGCGCTCGGCCCCCCCGCTCGATTTCAACATGAAGATCACCCGGGTGCGCTAGCCCCGGCCTCTCAGTCCAGCCCCAGCCTCATCGCAGCCTGTCTGTGGTTGGAGCCGTTCTTCGAATATCTTCCTCAAAAAAAGCTTTTCAGCCGCCCTCCTTCGCCTTAACATAGGGGCATCTCAAGCGTTCTTTCCCCCTTGCGCCGCCGCGGGCCGTTCCCGCCGCGCGCAAACGATAAGAGGCGACGCCATGACACCCGCATCCGAGCGGCCCGCGCCGCGGTTCAGCTGGTTCGTTCCCATCGACGGGGACGGAGCGCACATCGGAACCCTCCGGGCCGAGCGCCCGCCGACCTTCGAAAACCTGCGGGCCATCGCCGACGCCGCCGAGGAGGCGGGCTATTATTCGATGCTCATCCCGACCCGGTTCGCCAACGGACTGTTCGACAGCGGAGAGCCGCTGGCCGAGACCTGGACGACGGCGACCGCGCTGGCCGCCGTCACGAAGCGAATCCGGTTTCTCATCGCGGTGCGCCCGGGCTTCGTCTCGCCCGGCCTGTTCGCGCAGATGGCGGCCGCCCTCAGCCAGATCAGCGGCGGGCGCATCGACATCAACATCGTCCCCGGCGGGATACAGGGCGAGTTCGAGAAAATGGGGGAGAACATCGACCACGACACGCGCTACGAGCGGGCCGAGGAGTTTATCGAGGCGCTCAGAAGGCTATGGGCCTCGCCCGGGCCGGTGGTTTTCGAGGGCGATCATGTCCGCCTCAACGGGGCGCACTGCTCGCCGGGCCCGGTGGACGGGGGTCCCAAATTCTATCTCGGCGGGGCCTCGCCGGCCGCCCTCCGCCTCGCCGGGCGGCAGGCGGACGCCTACCTCGCCTGGATCGGCCCGACCGAGGCCATCGCGAAATTCATCGCGGCGGCCACCGCGCAATACGACGCCGCCGGGCGTTCGCCCGTATTCGGGCTCCGCACGCATCTCGTTTTGAGGGACACCGAGGAGGAGGCCTGGGCGGAAACCGAGGAGCTGCTCGCGCGCGCCGAGAAAAACGTCGAGGCCCAGCGACAGGCCCTTTTCGCCGGGACGGCGATGGTGGGCCAGCGCGATCAGGCGAAGCGCTTCGAGGATCACCGCGTCGGCCGCCACCTCTGGAACGGCATCTCCACCGTCCGCGTCAACTGCGGCACCGCCCTCGTTGGCTCGCCGGACCAGATCGCGGGCGAGCTTTTGGGCTACTGGCGGCTCGGGGTCGACGAATTCATCCTCTCGGGCTACCCCCACCTCGAGGAGTGCCGGCGGGTGGCCCGCGACCTGATCCCCCGCACGGAATCGCTCATCGCGGCCGAGCGCGCCGCCGTCTAGCGCCCGGCGGGCGGGGTCCTGCGGGCGGGGCCAAAAACTTCTGCCCGAAGCTGGCTAGTGTCCGGCGAGTGAGTTCCACTCGGGCAGCAAGACAATGCAGTTGGGATTCAGCCCCATGTTTTTCAGGGTGTCCACCCTGGCGACGATTTTCTCTTTTTTCAAATCGACCACCGAAATTGACCCTTCGCTCATTCCCGGAAGATTGAGAAGAGCGTTCTGCACGAAGGCGTAGCGTTCGTTCTTCGTGAAGGCGACGTGGTGTGCGCCCTCGGCCGTCGAAATGGTTTTCAGGAGCTTGGGTCTCGAAATATTTCCTGCAATGTCGAAGGTGTGGAATTTTCCGGGTTTCGCCGTTGTGATGTACATGCGGTCGGACTTGTTGTTGAAATACATTTCGAGCGGAACGCCGCTCTTGCTGGGGCCGAAGTCGAAGGCCTCGCCGAATTTGAATTTCTCCGTCGCCGGATTCCAGGTGGCCGACCAGAGTGTTCCGCCGAACATGTTGGTGATGTAGGCGACCGGGGGTTTGGATCCCGGAACGAACAAAATCTCAACCGGCGCTTCACGGGAGGGCGAGGGCTTGCTGGATACTTTGTGGGTGGAGAGAACTTTTTTCGTGCTGGCCTCGAGGACGGTGATGGTTTCCCCTGCGTCTCCGAGGTCGGCCGCTCGGACCGTGCTCGTCACGAGGATGCGGTCAATTCCGCTGTGGACGGCGATGCCGTGCGGGTAAGGCTTGGGGAGTTTGATCTCGCCGCGGTCACCTTGGCCGTCGCCACGTCGCCGTAAACGATGTTCTGGGAGCCCATGCAGGTCAGGTACCAGGTCTTGTTGTCGCCAGAGAAAACGACATCCTCGCCCACCTTGCAGGCTGGCACATCGACCCGCTTGAGCCGGTAGGGATACCGGTTCATGTCGATGACGTGGAGCTGGGATTTTCCGAGGGCGGTAATGTAGGCCTTCTTCATGGTCTTGTCGTAGAAGATGTGGTGGGCCACCAGGTCGGGAGGAAGGGGGATATCCATGAGAATCTTTCCGAAAGCCTTGGACCCCGGGTCGACATCGATCACCGCGATTCCTTCCCGGCGTTTTTGCGGCCCCCCCACCTTGAGTGTTTTGAGAGAAGCCTTGGATTTACTCTCATAATTCATCATGGCGAGAATTTCAGCTCCCGCCGGGACGGAGGATGTGAAGAAAATGGCTGCAAGTGACAACGCGGCAATCCATTTCAAAAAGCGCATTGTGAATCCCCCTATATGACGGGAATACCCGCGATAAGGTGACGGCCCTATGCCAAGGAACCAGACTAAGTTGTCTGCTGAATTTGCAATAGAAGCGGGATTATTTTATCAAAAATGGCCTCTGAAGATATACTTTTAAATTCAGGATTTTCGGTTGTGGTAAATTCCGCTGGTCGCGTTTCGCACATTTGAATCCATTGTTCTTCAATGATTTTCTCTAAGGGCCGGACAAATTGTGAAACGATTTGCCTCGCTGGGAGTTTTCGTTCTTTGCGCCATGGCGACTCCCGCCTGGCCGCATGCCTTTGGCGAGCGGTATACGCTTCCCATGCCGCTCTGGCTGTATCTGGCCGGCGCGGGGGCGGCGGTGGCGCTCTCGTTCATCGTGATGACGCTGTTCGTTCGGCATTCGGCGGGCTGGGGGGAGTGCCCGGGGCTTAACCTTTTTCGCCGGCCCGCCGGCCGCCTGATCGCGCACCCATGGGTTCTGTCGGGGCTCCGGTGGCTTTCGGCGGGCCTGTTTCTCCTGCTCCTCGCCGCCGGATTTTGGGGGAATCAGAGCCCCACCAAAAACATCACCCCCACCATGGTGTGGGTGATCTGGTGGGTGGGGATGGCCTTTGTGTGCTCCCTCGCGGGGGATTTCTGGTCTTTGGTGAATCCGTGGAGAATCCTCTACACCTGGGCGGAGTCGGTCTACGGGCGGATAATGCGGAGGGACCCGAAGGCGTATCTCTGGCGCTACCCCGGGTGGCTGGGTTTCTGGCCCGCCGCCGTATTTTTCCTGGTTTTTGCCTGGATCGAACTCGTCTGGGAGGGGGGCGAGGTGCCGGCGAACATATCGGCCCTGGCGGCGGGCTACTCCGTCGTCACTTGGTCGGGGATGCTCGCTTTTGGAAAAGAGAAATGGCTCCGGTGCGGAGAGGTCTTTACCGTGATTTTCGGCTTGCTGGCCCGGTTTTCGCCCACCGAGGTCCGTGTCACGGCGCAATCGGTTTGTGAAGCATGCCGTTCGGGCGGTTGCGCGGTGGGCGATGAAGGGGGGTGCCTTGATTGCCACGAGTGCATTGACCGCGCCGGCCCGGAAGCGCTCGAGTGGAACCTCCGGCCTTACGCGGCCGGCCTCCTCATCCACCGTCCGGTTCCCGCTTCGATGGTCGCATTCGTCCTGTTGATTTTGGCAACGGTGACCTATGACGGTTTCATCGAAACGCACCTCTGGAAGAGGTTCCTGGAGGTGGTGGGCGCGGCCACATCTCTCAGGGCGGGTCTCATCGCTTTGGAGGGGATGGGGGTCAATCTCCTCTATTTCTTTAAATCAATCACCCTCCTTGTTTTTCCGGCGGTGTTTTTGGGCGCCTATTATGTTTTCGTGGGGTTGATGAAAATTTTCGCCCCCGGAGGGCTCCGCGACAGTGCGGAGGGGCTGGCCGGCTATTTCGTTTTCTCGCTGGTCCCCATCGCCATCGCCTACCACCTGGCGCACTATCTTTCCTACCTGCTGTTGGCGGGCCAACTCGTGATCCCCCTGGCCTCAGATCCCTTCGGGGCGGGATGGGATCTGTTCGGGACGTCCGGCTACCGCCTCAGGCTCGATATCATGAACGCCCGGATGGTCTGGTTTGTGGCCGTTGGGGCGATTGTCGCCGGACATATCATTTCGGTCGTCCTTGGGCACCTGATGGCGATCCGGGTGTTTCCGGACGAGCGCACGGCGCTGAGGAGCCAGTATCCCATGATGGTCCTGATGATCGGCTACACGATGATGAGCCTCTGGATTCTCGCCCAGCCCCTCGTCGTCAAGGGGCCCGCCGGGTAGATCGGGTAGACCCGGCCCGCCGCCGCTAGCTGGTGACGCCCTCGACGAAAACCGCCTCGCCGTTGAGCCTGACGCTGCTGGCGAGGAGCTCGTCCCGGGCGGGGGTTAAAAGCACCGGGGGTCTCCGCCCCGAGGGTGCTTTGGCATAATGAGAATTGAGGTGAGCGTCATGCGGCGGTTTCTGATCGGTCTTCTGGCGGTTTTGGTTTTCACCGGCGTATCTTTCGCCCAGCCACCCGGCCCTCTTTTTTCCCAGCCACCCACCCCGCTCTTTAAAAAGGGCGCGGTTACTATCACCCACGGCGGGCGGATCGCCGCGCTCTCGGTCGAGATCGCGGACACCCCCGAGGCCCGGCGGCGGGGGCTGATGCACCGGGCGAGCCTCCCCGAAAGCGAGGGGATGCTCTTCATTTACCCCGCGAGCGGCCCCCGCTCCTTCTGGATGAAGAACACCCTGATCCCCCTTTCGGTCGCCTTTATTTCATCCGGCTGGCGCATCACCGAAATCATCCGGATGAACCCGGTTGCAGGTAACGCCGACCCGCCCACCTATCGCTCCCGGAAACCGGCGCGCTACGCCCTGGAAGTGAATCAGGGCTGGTTTAAAAAGAACGGCGTCGGGGTCGGCGCGCGGGTGAGGGTGGAGTAGGGGGGGGTACATCCGGTAGCAAGCTGAATCTCAGCGTTTTCAGCCTTTCTTCGAGTATATCTTCGAGCCGTCTTTTAACTGTGATTTTGGCGCCGTGATCTTCTGGACGGGAACTGCCTCAAGAGTGTCTCAGCGCTCTTGATGACGCTCTCCGAGAGAGGCTCCGCCAGATGGAGGAAAAAGAGGTCATGATTTGCTAAATCCAGTGTATTCCCTCAAAATCCCTGTAAATATCTATTTCGTGGATTGGGGGTATCCAATCCGCCGATCTTTTCTGCAACCCGTTCATTCGTGGGAGGAGAGAACATGAAACGTTTATTGACAGTAATTCTGTTAGCTGTCGCTGTTTTTGCTTTCGGGGCCGCGCCCGACAGCGAGGCGGCCAAACGGGGGGGAACCCTCAAAATCGGGATGGAGGGGAACATCCCTCACCTGGACGGGACCATCGCCCTGGGCACCCCCATCAAATTCTACCGCGAGACGATGGGTTCCGGGCTTCTCCTGCTCAACGATAAACTCGAAATCGTTCCCGACCTCGCCAAGTCGTGGAAGGTTTCGGACGACGGCAGTTCGATCACCTTCAAACTCCACGAGGGAGGAACGTTCCACGACGGCACCCCGCTCGACGCCGCCGCCGTGAAATGGAACCTCGATCTGATCAACGGCCGGGTCGTGCCCTCCTGGCTGAAAAAGGCCCAGAAGAAAAACCCCAAGCTCAAGTTCCGATCCAGCTACCGGCTATACCTCTACCAGATCAAAAAGGTCGATGTGGTGGACAAATACACCGTCCGCATCCACCAGGCGAAAGTCGGCCGGGCCCAGACGCTTCCCGCCCTCGCCGGCTACTTCACGCGCCTGGTTCTCGTCTCTCCCACGGCCTACGACAAGGCCGGCAACAAGTTCAAAAAGCACCCCATCTTCGCCGGGCCCTTCAAGCTCGTGGAATACAAGCCCAAGCGCCACGTCATCATGGAGCGCCACAAGGGCTACTTCCTCAAAGGCCGGCCCTATGTCGACCGGGTTGAGGTGTACTACATGCCGGACGCCAACCAGCGCCTCAATGCCCTGCGCTCGGGCCAGATCGACGTGATCCTCAACGTCCCCAAGGGACTCGTCAAGACCCTGAAGCGCTCGAAGAAAGTAAAGCTCTACGGCGGCAAGGCGGCCACCACCTTCGCCTTCCCGATCAACAACCAGCGCGGCCCATGGAAGGACGTCCGCGTCCGCAAGGCGCTCGTCTGCTTTGGGGTGAACCGCAAGCTCATCGTCAAAACCGCTCTTCGCGGGCTGACCGTTCCGTGGGTGACATTTTCGGCGCCGGGCTCCCCGGACGCGATCGATCTCACCTCGGAGTGTCCTTTCGACCCGGCGAAGGCCAAGAAACTCCTCGCCGAGGCGGGGTTCGGGCCTTCAAAGCCGTTCAAGTTCGTCATGACCATCAACAACACGGACCCCACCTTCGTCGATATCGCGCAGATCATGAAGACCACCTACGGGTCGATGGGCGTGAAGATGGACATCCGCGTGGTGGACCGGGCGACATGGGTGACCCTGTTCGTGCGCAAGCGGAATACGGACATGACGCTCCAGGACACCGTTCCCGTTCTCGACACGAACTCGAACAGCCATACGTTCTATTCCAAAACACCGCTCGACTACTATATGATGAAGGACCCGAAACTCGACGCGATGGTCGAAGAGTGGCGTTCCACCCTCGACCGCAAGAAACAAAAAGCCGTCAGCCACAAGATGCAGCGCTACATGTTCGACAACGCCTATTACGCAGGACTGGCGGGCTCGCCCTACATCCAGGCGACGAGAACCTATGTGAAGGGATGGACATACCTGAACAAGCTGGCCTTCGACCTGAAAGATGTTTGGCTCGATAAGTAAGGCCAAAAGCAACGCATGAAGACATATGTTATTCGCAGGCTCTTGTTGTTGATCCCCACCCTCTTCGGGATCACCCTAATCGTCTTTTTGGCGATGCAGGCGATTCCCGGAGATCCGGTGGAGGTCTATCTCGGCAGTTTTTACGACGAGGCGACCGCGAAATCCATCCGCGCCGAATACGGCCTGGATCAGCCGATTCTCACCCAATACGTTCGTTGGGTGGGACGGCTGGTCCGGGGAGACTGGGGCAAGGAGGTTCTCTCGGGCGATCAGGTCCTGCTCCGGATCACCGAGCGCCTGTGGGTGAGCGCCGAGCTCATCGCCGGCGCCATGATCGTAGCCCTCATCATCGCCATCCCCGCCGGCATCGTTTCCGCCATCCGTCCCTATACGGGAATCGACTATACGGCCATGACGGGGGCGATGATGGGCGTGTCGATCCCCGAGTTTTTCGGCGGAATCCTGCTCGTACTTCTATTTTCGCTCCAGCTGGGATGGTTGCCGGTGCAGGGATACCGTCCCTTGTCCGACGGTTTATGGGTACATCTATCGCACATGATCATGCCCGCCTTCACCCTCGGCTTCACCCGGGCGGGCATCCTGACCCGGCTGGTGCGGAGCTCCATGCTGGAGGTCATCAGCCAGGACTACATCAAGACGGCGCGCTCGAAGGGAATATCGGAATTTTTCGTCATCAACACACACGCCCTTAAAAACACCCTCATCCCCGTCGTCACGGTCATGGGCCTCCAGGTGGGATTCCTCGTCGGCGGAACCATCGTCATCGAGACGGTTTTCTCCATCCCCGGCCTGGGGCAGTACGGCATCTCCGCCATCGCGAGCCGCGACTATCCCGCGGTGATGGGATTTATCTTGATCTCATCCACCGTATTCGTTCTGGCCAATCTGATCGTCGATTTCACCTACGCTCTTCTCGATCCGAGGATCCGCTATGGCAGCTGAACGGGAAGCGCCCCGCGTCGCCGGGGCGCATGCGGAGGAGGACCGGGAGTTCGATGGGATGTCCGCGATCCTATGGCGCAAGATGCGGCGCAACAAATCGGCCATGGCCGGATTGATGATCATCACCCTCTTGCTCTTCCTGGCCGTATTCGCCGATTGGGTCGCGCCTTTTTCCTACGAAAATCCCGCGGGAGAAGGCCTTCAGACCCCCTCCTGGCGTCATCCGTTCGGAACCGACGGAATCGGCCGCGATATGTTCAGCCGGGTTATCCACGGCACGCGCGTCGCCCTTTTCATCGGATTGGGTTCCATCGTCCTGGCCATCACGGTGGGGATACCCCTCGGCGTCTGCGCCGGTTATTACGGCGGATGGTTCGACATGACCGTGATGCGCCTGATGGACCTGTTTCTCGCTTTTCCCATCTTTCTGCTGGCCATTTTGATCATGGTGATCCTCGGGCCGAGCACCGCCAACGTTGTCGTCGCGCTGGCGTTCGTGCGTATACCGATCTTCGCCCGCGTGGTGCGCGGAAGCGTCCTCGCCGTGAAGGAAAAGGAATATGTCGAGGGCGCGAGGGCCGTCTCCTCGCCCGACTTTCATATTCTTTTCAAGCACATTCTGCCGAACTGCATGGCGCCCATTATCGTCACGGCGAGCCTTTCCATCGCATTCGCGATTCTCGTCGAGGCGAGCCTTTCGTTTCTCGGCCTCGGCACCCAGCCCCCCGTCCCATCGTGGGGCTTTGATTTGAAGCAGAATCTCATCTCGCTCGAGGACACGGCCTCCATCGTCGTCGCGCCGGGCCTGGCCATCATGTTCACCGTCCTGGGTTTCAACCTTTTAGGCGACGGCTTGCGCGATGCGCTCGACCCCCGGACCATTGAATAGAGAACACGCGCCTGGATTTTTCAGGTGCGCTCCGCGAAATAATCATTCATCGGAAAGCCCCCGATTTTTTGATTGCATCCCCGCGAGAGACGCCGCCCGAGAAAAATCATATTGACCGGAATTTGAGGAATGAGGGGCGTTGCCGCATAATTCCGGGAAAAATTTCATTCTGATTGAAAGGGGATGCGCCGGATGCCCGAGCCGGAACTCGACGAAGTTCAAAAACAGCTGAGGGACACCGTGCGGGAGTTCATGGCCCGCGAGGTGGCCCCCGTTTGCCGGGAGATCGAGGGGAGGTCCGACCCCTCGGCCTGCATGCCCTGGGACCTGATCCGGGCGGGCTCCCGCCTCGGGCTCCGGACCCTCGCTCTTCCCGAGGAGTGGGGGGGCGTCTCGGCGGGGGTCCTGACCCGCGCGATCCTGCTTGCGGAGATGTGCCAGGTCGAGCCCGGCCTGGCCAAGTGTTTTTATTCCAGCTGGCGGGCCTCCCTTCTTCTTTATCACCTGGGCGCGCCCGCGCAGCGCGAAAAATTCCTGCGCCCCTTCGTCCGGGACGACGCCTACTGCTTCGCCACCGCCTTCACCGAGCCCGGCGCGGGCTCGGACAACCTGATTCCCTCGGAGGACCCCGGCCGGGGGCTTAAGCTTTCGGCCCTGCGGGAGGGAGACGAGTGGGTGCTCAACGGCCGAAAACAGTGGGTCTCCCTCGCCGGCTTCGCCCGGTGCCTTCTCGTTTTCGCCCGGACGGACACCGGGGTTCCTGTCCACCGGGGCTCGACGCTGTTCATCGTTCCCGCCGAGTGGCCCGGCGTCGGTTTTCCCCGGTTGGACGACAAGCTGGGTTTTCGCATGTACCCGAACGGGGACATCACGTTCGAGGATGTGCGCCTCCCGGCGGACCACCGCCTCGGCGAGGTGGACGGCGCCTGGGCGGGCGCCGGCCGCCTGTTCGCGGGCGCGGTGGACTACCCCGCCACGAGCCTCGGGCTCTCGAAGGCCATGTACGGCATCGCGCTCGATTACGCCCGCGGCCGGGTGCAGGGGGGAGCCCCCATCGTCGAGCATCCGGCGGTGGGCTCGCTCCTCGCCGAGATGCGCATGCACATCCACGCCATCGAGGGCTATCTATGGGACACCGCGCGGGCCATCGACAGCGGGGAGCCGTTCGACCCGGACCACACCTGGCTCCTCAAGGTCCACTGCGACCGGGCGGCGGTCCAGGTGATGCTGGGCGCGCTGGACGTGACGGGCGGCAACGGCGTCATGAAAGCGTTTCCGCTCGAGCGGTTCTGCCGCGACGTTCTCACCTCGCTCCACAGCGACGGAACCGGGAGCCTGAACCTCCTTCGCACGGCGCGGGGGCTGGCCGAGGAGAGCCGAAAAAGCCGCTGACGCCTTCCCCCGCCGGGGACGCCCGCCGGCGGGCGGCGTGTGGCGGCCCGGATTTCGATCTATATTGACTATAGAAGCCCGGCATCAAGGAGTGCCCGGCTTCGGAATTTATCCAATACCCCAAAGGAGATGCGCCATGATTACCGCCATCGTATCGGCCCCCCTTCCCGAGGGCCTCACCCTCGAGCAGTACACGGAAAACACCATGAAGATCGCCGAGCGCTTCCGCACCATCCCCGGCCTGGTCAGGAAGAATTTTCTTTTCAGCGCGGACGAGGGCAGGGGCGGCGGCGTCTATCTCTGGGAGAGCCGTGAGGCGGCCGAGGCCTGCTACGCGGGCGTCTGGCGCGAGAACTTCATCAAGGCCTTCGGCGTCGAGCCCACCATCGTCTACTACGACACCCCGGTTGTCGTCGATAACGCCGCCGGAGAGATCAAGACGGCGGCCTAGAAAAGAAGCGGGAGCCGCGATGAGCGAAGATGTGAAGAATCACGAACCCCTCGGCCTGGCCCTCGTGGGCTGCGGCATGATCGGCCGCACCCGGGCCCAGATCGCGCGGGAATTCGGCGGCCTCGGGTGGCTGGGCATCTGCGACCGGGACGAAAAAACCGGCAGGGCCTTCGCCGGGGAAATAAAGGCCGACTTTTTCACGGCGGACTACCGGGAGCTGTTCGGCCGCCCCGAGGTGAACGCCGTCATCGTCGCCACGGATGAAAAAAACCATGTGGAGCCCGTGCTCGCCGCCGCGGAGGCGGGCCACGCCATCATGGTCGAAAAACCGCTGGCCATCGATGCCCGCGAATCGGCCCGGGTTCTCGAGACGCTCCGGTCCGCCGGCGTTGACGCCGTGGTGGGCTACACACGCCGGTTCTTCCGCCGTTTTCTCACGGCGAGGGAAAGAATCATGACGGGCGGGCTCGGGGATGTCAGCTCGATGACGACCCGGGCGTTCATGAACCGGATCGCCTCGACCGCCATCGTCAAGCGCGCGGACGACCCCGGAAAATTCACCCCGATGGTGATCGCCGGGACGCACACCCTGGACCTCTCGCTGTGGTTTCTCGAGGAGAAAAACCCGGTCCAGGTCTACGCGAGCTCGGTCTCGAAAACGATGGCCCCCCTCGGCACCAAGGACGCCACCTTCGGCATCGTCACCTTCGAGGACGGCGCCATGCTGAGCATGACCATCAACTGGGCCCTGCCCGAGGTCTGGCCGGGCTCGGTGTGCAGCAACGAGTTCGGAATCGTGGGGACCGAGGGGGTGCTCACCATCGACGACACCCACCGCGATCAGGTGCTCGCCACCGAAAAGGGCCAGCCCGCGGGCTACACCCCCGACATCAGGCGAAACGTCGATTTTCTCGAAAGCTACCCCGCGGGCGACTTCGCCTTCGGCCAGCACTGGGGGCCCATCCGGGACGAAACCCTGACCTGGCTCACCCGCGTACGGACCGGCCGCGACACCACGCACGCCACCGCCGACGACGGGCACCGCAACCTGGTCATCTCGAAGGCCATGGATCTTTCGGCCAGGCGCGGCGAGGCCGTGCGGCTTCCCGTCGCGCCCAAAGAACTCGAGGAATAGTCCTCCGGGCCGATTCTCCTGTCCCTCCCGGCGCCGGGGCGCTACGCCCTGGAGGTCAACGGGGGCCGGTTCGTAATGAACGGCGCCGGGGATGTGAAGTTTCTTGTGTACGGAAACGATCTATGGCGCGACCCAAGGGTTATCCTCCGGGGGCAGGAGGCGGCTGACGGGGCTATAAAAGTCTTGCCCGACATGTCGGGAATTTCGGTCACATTCAACATCAAGGACCTCCCGAAGTTTGTCCCGAAAACGGGGAATTATCTGATGGTGCTGACCCGGAGCGGCACCGCGCGCTATCTAATCGAGTTGGTGTCGTGCGAGAAAAAGGCGCCGCCCGAGCCCAAGCCCGAACCTGTGCTCGCGCGCGCGCGCGCCCTTCTCTTCGTCCGCGAATGTGAAGGGGAACCGGTTCGTCAACGACGGGGAACTGACCATCGTTGTGGACGACGTCGCGAATCTTCCGTCCGCCTCGTATGAGATACATATAGGGTTGAGACCCGCTTCGGCGGGAGGCGCCGTGAACTGGGTAAGGCAAAAGGTGGCAGCCATATCGCCGGACAGAAAAGCGTACTCAGGAAAAATCGCACTACCCTTGAATGATGAGGGAATCTGGAAGCATAAGGATACTCTTAACTTCAAATACGGGGCCAAGGGAGCGCTACTCGAGGCGGGTCTCTTGTTCGTCCTGCGGCCGGATTTTAATCCGGCGGAACTGATCGCCAGCAACGCGATAGTGTTGTACCCCTCGCCCGACGAAGCGATGCTTAGTCTTGCCAATCAGGACAAAAAGATTTCAAAGCTGTCGGATAAGGTTGTTTTCAAGCTTCCCGCTAATTTTCACCGCGCCTATCCCAAACTCGCCTCCGGAGCGGCGATCCTCAGGGCGAAAGTGAAAAGTAACGGCGCTCCGGTCAAAGTGGAGGCAAAATCCCCGACACGCAACGCCCGTGAATGGAAGGTGAAACTCAAGACAAATAAAAAAATCGAGGGCGGTGAGGTGACCCTGGAATTTTATTTCATCGATAACAGGGGGAGAAAATTGTTCTCGCCCGAAGTTCCCGAGATCAAGGGCGATTTGACGATTTTGAAAATCTCGTAATCCGGCGCCCGATCACCGCGCTGGAATTACTCCCGCGTCAGCGCCCGTAAGCCAAGTGCGCGGGTGAGGCGAATATGGCCCCCGTCCGGACTCCACCGGGCGGGGGTTGTCGTTCGAGACTTCCCCCCCCCCCCCGGCCTC
>JAVEPB010000261.1 GCA_030922375.1 bacterium
CAATTTTTGATTTTTGTGATTTTCGTGTAAAATTTCCCGTATAGACACAGCATGAATATCGAATCCTATTGGGGGTGGATTTTTCTATTTTGAAAGATCGATGTTTCTCCCGAGATGCGGTGATTCGCCGAGGAAATGATCTGAAGAATAAGGAGAGCGCACTCTGACAGAATCCCTTTTTTGAAGAGGTTTGTTGCTGGTTGTTGGTTGAAACAATGCTGCCGTATCTTTTTCGCAGTTTCATTACATGGAGGAAGTACCAGATGAAAAAGCTTCTTGGTTTGTTTCTTGCCGTAGTGATGCTGGTTGGCTTCTCCGGCGCGATTACTACCGCTGATGCCGCCAAGCTCCGCATCGGGGCGCACCGGTCCCTCTGGGGTTCGTTCGAAGTCATCGCGGACCGGATGGGCTACTGGAAGGCCGAGGGCCTGGACTACAAGGTTGGCTACTACAAGCAGGGCAAGCTGATGCGGAACGCCATCATCCAGGGCAACCTGGATACGGGCACGACGGGCTTCTCGCCCTTCACGACGGCTCTCTCAAAGGGCGCCAAGGTGCAGGCCATCGGCGTGACAGCCAACATATGCGCGGCCGTCAACATCGTGGTTCCGGTTAAATCGAAGGCGAAATCCCTCGCCGATGTTAAAGGCATGGTATTCGCCAACAAAAAGGGCACGAGCACGGACTTCGCGTTCCAGTCCTATGTCATTCCGGCCTACGGCCTGAAGAGCAAGGACTTCCCGCTGCTCAGCGTCCGGGCCACCGAGCGGATCGCCGCCCTCATCTCGGGCAATGCCGGCGCCGCCATGGTGGGTGAACCCCAGACCACGATCGCCGTGCAAAAAGGCCTCGTCAAAAGGCTTGAGAACCTTTGCAAGTACGATAAAACCCGGATGATGCACATCGGGAATCCTTCGACGGTCAAGAAGCACCCCGATCTTTACGTGAAGTACTTCCGCGGGTGGATTAAGTCTCACATGCTGCTCAAGAGCGACCCCCTGAAGTACGCGAAGGTTTACACCAAGGCCCTGAACGAGGTGGGCGATAAGGCCAAACTTTCGTACATGAAACATGTCGTGAAGAAGCTCAAGACCGACTTTTTCATCAACATGGAGACGAAAAACTACCTGAACGACATGGCCGATAAGCAGGTGAAGCTCGGATGGATCAAGAAGCATCCGGATTTCACGAAGATCAACCTGGTGGACGACTCGATCCTCCGCAAAGTGGCCAAGGAGATGAATTACAGCAACTAATTAGTCGCTGTACCTGATTAACCGGGGCGCTTCGGCGCCCCGGTTTTTTTTGTTTTTAAATTGACCACTTTAGTGTAGAATTTATTCGATCCAAACTAGGAAAATAGTTCGCCGGTATTTCGCCAGCTTTTCGTGTCTTGGAGTGGTGTTCTTCGCTATCGGCTAAAGCAGAGGGACATAGCCTCCGGCTTCGGGGATCGTTTCCCCTGTATGTCGCCATTTCTTTCCATTGAGGAGGAAGCAGTATGAAAAAGCGAATCGCCAGTATCTTAATCGCCGCAGCGATGCTCGCCGGCCTGTTGGGCGCGGGCACGGCCGCCGAGGCCGCCAAACTTCGGATCGGCGCCCACCGCGCGCTCATGGGCTCGTTCGAGATCGTCGCCCACCGCGGGGGCTTTTGGAAAAAGCAGGGCCTCGATTACACCATCGGCAACTATAAGCAGGGCAAGCTGATGCGCAACGCCATCATCCAGGGCAACCTGGACACCGGCACGACGGGCTTCTCGCCCTTCTCGACGGCTATCTCCAGGGGCGCCAAGGTGACGGCCATCGGCGTGACCGCCAACATTTGCGACAACATTCACATCGTGGTGCCCAAAAAGTCGAAGATCATGAGCATCAAGGACCTCAAGGGCAAAACCTTCACGAACAAAAAGGGCACGAGCACGGACTTCGCGTTCCAGCAATATGTCCTCCCGGCCTATGGCCTGAAGGGTTCAGACGTCAATCTGCTGAGCCTCAGGACCACCGAGCGGATTTCGGCCCTCATCGCGGGGAACGCGGACGCTGCCATGCTCGGCGACCCGATGCTCGAGATCGCCGTCCAGCAAGGCCAGATCCGTACGATGGAGAGCCTTTGCAAATACGACAAGACGCGAATGATGCACGTCGGCAACCCGAAGACCCTCAAAGAGCATCCTGAGCTGTTCGAGAAATATTTCAGAGGCTGGCTTATGGCCCACAGGCTCCTCAAGGAAAAACCCGACGAGTACGCCAAGATCTACTATGAAGACCTTATCGAGCTCGGCTCCAAGGTGAAGCTCGATGTGGTAAAGAAAATTGTCCGTCGGCTCCGCTCCGAGGTGTTCATCACGAATGAGGTGAAGACCTATCTGAACGACATGAACTCGAAGCAGATCCAGCTCGGCTGGATCAAGAAGCCCACCGACTTCACGAAGACCAAGTTCATCGACGACTCGATCCTCCGCAAGGTCGCCAAGGAGATGAACTACTCGAATTAAAGAATCCTGCAACCAAAGGATAATCCCCGGGGGCTCCGGTCCCCGGGGATTTTTTTTGTCTGGTTTGCGTGATCGGTTACGGGACCGGTTGCGGGAGAGGGGGCTGGCCGCCAGTCTCATGGCCGGTTTTTTTAAGTGAAGCGGGTACCCGGGTCCTATAGAGGCCGGGGCAGGCAGGGGCGCCGCCCACCCCTCCGGGCGGAGGAGTGGAGGTGTGAGGCCCGGGTTTAAGGCCGGGAGTTGAGAATCGAGAGTTGAGGCTCGGAAGTTGAAGATCGGACGAAAAAACCCCGGAGACCGAAGCCTCCGGGGTTTTAGTTGACGCTATAAGGAAGTTCCTAGGCCTGAGAGGTTCCTGGGACTAGGTTCTAGACCTTTTTGTCCTGACCGCCCATCTCTTCCATCATGCCCCATTTGATGATGGTCCGGCTTTCAATGGGCTGGAAGAGCACTTTCTCGAGCAGGAAGCCGAATATTCCCAGAACGGCGATGGCCACCATCATGAAGGCGGTGTCGAGGTATTCCTGGGCGTCGAAAATGCCGGCCGAAAGGCCCCAGCGGATTCCCGCGAATGCCTCGGCGCCCACGCCCGCGCGCCAGGCCCGCGCCAGGCCGATTCGCATGCCGCTCAAAATCATCGGCAGGGAGCCGGGGAGCACCACGGTCCAGAAAATGGTCATTTTTTCCGCGTTCATGGATTGCGCCGCGCGGATCCAGACCGGATTGATCGTTTTAACGCCCGTCCACACTGCCATCGCAATCGGAAGGAAGGAGGCGAAGGCGGTCACCAGGATGACGGTCTGGTCGCCGTTTCCGAACCAGATGACGGCGATAGGCGTCCAGGCGAGGGCCGGAATGGGGAGCATCACCGAGAGCAGCGGGACGAAAAATCCCTCCCAGAAGGCGAATCGGCCCATCAGGATGCCGACGGTGACGCCGAAGAGCGAGGCGATCATAAACGCGAAGGGAAGACGCCAGGCCGTCGAGAGGGTATGCCACAAAATCGGGCTCTCGCCGAGGTATTTGAGCTGATCGAGGAAACTCAGCGGATTCTGGAATATCAGGGCGTAAAACTGGCCCAGAAAGTTCTCGGAATTCACTCCGGCCGCCTTCACCAGGGGGCCGGTCACCAGCTCCCACGCCCGGAACACGATGGCGCCGAAGTAGGGGAACAGGTCGCCCATCAGGTCATGCAGGAAGTAGGCGGTGACCTGCCAGATCCCGATGACCAGGAGAAACGGGTAGACGGGGCGAATCCTCATCCATATAGAATCGCGTTTGATTTCCGTTGGCGCGTCCAGATCCAAAGGAGGGAGCCCAGATTGTGCCTCTGCCATCAGTTTAATCCTTCCCTATATTTTCCCAGGTTCGAAATAGCCCGGTGACAGTCACTACCAGTCACGGATCAGTTCGTTGATATTGCGCTGTATCCCGATGAACTCGGGGGAAAGCGCATCCCGGGGCCGCGGCATGTCGATGGTGATGATCTCGCGGATCCTCCCCGGGTTGGGGATGAATACCACTACTCGGCTTCCCATGAAAACCGCCTCGCTGAGGTTATGGGTGACGTAGAGAACCGTTTTTTTCGTCTTTTGCCACACATCGACGGTGATCTCCTGGAGCTCCTCGCGCGTCTGGGCGTCGAGAGCGCCGAAGGGCTCGTCCATCAGGAGCATCTGCGGGTCGAAGGCGAGCGCCCGGGCGACGGCGACGCGCTGGCGCATGCCGCCGGAGAGGCTGTGCGGAAACAGATCGGCGAACTCCTCCAGGCGGACGAGTTTGAGAAAATCCATCGCGATTTTATGCCTTTCCTCTGGTGGATATTTCTGGTCTCGGCCCGCCACTTTCATGCCGTATTCGACGTTTTGAACCGCGGTGAGCCAGGGAAACAGCGCGTACTCCTGGAACACCACGCCCTTGTCGTATTCGTCCGTGATGGCCGTGCCGTCCATGTTGACGGTGCCGGCCGTGATCTCGACGAAGCCGGCCAGGATGTTAAGAAGGGTGGTCTTCCCGCACCCCGAGAGCCCCACGAGGCACAGAAACTCGCCGTCCTCGATATTGATGTTGATATCCTCGAGGGCGTGGACTTTTCGCTCCGGGGTGTCGTAGACCTTGCGAAGATTCCTGATTTCAATTTTCGTTGGCATAGGCAGTTTTTTTCCTAGTTTGGTTTAATAAAATTCCCACAAATGCGAAACTAACCGGATGTCAGGCTATGAGTGAACTTATCCTGATTTCGGTCTAATCTATCAAGAAGTGGGTTTTATGAAAACCGCTCGAATAAGAAAAACGGGAATTTCGCCTAAATATTTCACTATTTTTCGGGGGCGGCCTCGCCATTGCCCGGAATTGTCCGGAATCGAGAGCCGGCCCGGCTCTTCCGGATGATTTCGGCCCGATAAAAGAGGGGAGAGTCCGATGAATGCTTCCAGGCCCCTGGAGGGTCTCAGGGTACTCGCCGTCGAGCAGTTCGGCGCGGGGCCCGTCGGCACCATGTTGTTGGCGGACATGGGGGCCGAGATCATAAAAATCGAGAATTTCAAGGCTGGCGGCGACTCGTCGAGGCCCGTTCCCCCCTACCTTCTCCC
>JAVEPB010000262.1 GCA_030922375.1 bacterium
GAGGCCGCAAGTCTCGTCGAAAATGCAAAGGCCGGGCCGCTCGCCTGACCAACTGTTCAGCGCCACGTCGAAGATCTGGACGAATACGCTCCCCACATCGCGCCGGACCCACTCGTCGAACACGGCTGTCAGAAACTCGCCGTATTGTCGCCCCCCCACAGAGCGATCTGTCACCTCGCGGCCTTCCTGAAAGCCGGTCTCATTTTTTCGCTCGACGATGGGGATGAACTGAATGTAGCGGGCCCCGGCCTCATCGCGCAGAAACCGGTAGACCTCGGCGGGGTGGTCAGCGTTGGCGGCGTGAACGGTGGTGAGGACGTTGAACGGGACGCCGTGTTTTTTTAAAAGCGCGAGGCCCGCCATCACGCGGCCAAAGCTCGCCGCGCCCGATTTATCGACCCGGTAGGCGTCGTGCAGCGCGCGGGGGCCGTCGATGCTGATCCCGACGAGGAAATTGTTTTCCCGGAAAAACCGGCACCATTCCTCGTCGATGAGGGTTCCGTTGGTCTGGAGGGAGTTGTGGACGGTCATGCCGGCCAGGCGGTGTTTTTCCTGAAGTTCCACCGCGAGGCGGAAAAAATCGAGGCCCATGAGCATGGGCTCGCCGCCCTGCCAGCCGAAATCCACCTCGGGGACGCTTTGGGCCTCGATGTATTGCCGGGTGAAGGTCTCGAGCGCTTCGGCGCTCATCCGGAAGTCGCTCCCGGGGTAGAGCGCCTCCTTCGTGAGAAAGTAGCAGTAGCCGCAATCGAGATTGCAGATCGCCCCGCGGGGCTTGAGCATCACATGAAACCCCTGCGGGGTGGCCCCCCGAGGGGTGGTCGGGCCCCGAGAAGGGGCCTGACCCGGTGCCTGCGGGCTGTCTTGACCCTGAGAGGAGCCTTGAGCGGACGGAGTGTCCTGATCGGGTTTCAGCATCTGGGGGCCTCCGGCCCAGGGGGATAGAAGCTAAAGCCTAAATCACCTCGCGATTACCGTCCGAGTATGTGAGCTTGATCGTCACGGTGCCTTCGTTCATGAGCCATGGGCGGACGGTGAACGAGCGCGCGCCGCTGGCGTGCATGGGGTCGGAGGCGGCGATCTCTTTCGCCTCGGCGAGAGAGGCGGCGCGGATGATCACCATGCCGTCCCCCTCCCAGCGTTTCTCGTCGTCCGTCCAGTGGGGCCCGGCCCCGAACATGATGCCTTTCTTTTCCAGCCCGACCTGAAATTCCAGATGCGCTTCCAGATTTTCCATCACGGGGCCCATGCCATTTACCGGGGTGGTGAAGTAAACGTACATCTGTTTTTGAAGCATTTCCTTGCTGGCTTCGAGTAAATCCTCGCGTGTGACGATGGGTTCGGTCATTTGAATAATCCTTTCCCGAAGTCGTTTTTTTTTAATCGAAGTCGTATCTTTTCTCCGGAATTATACAGTTTTATATAGGTTGTGGTTTTTCTGCCAAAAATTCTTTCATCCTGAAGCGACTGGTTTTTTTGGGGAGGGAGATCACTCAAATTCAAGACTTTTGATTCACGAAATATACGTCTGGGTGCCTATCTTAACTTAAGAAACGTGAACCGTTCTGATGATTGAATTGTGATTTTATTAATTCGATTTCCCTGAAGCACTTGAAGAGGCACTTTTACTCCAGCGCGGCCCAAAGCCCAGACTTTTCGATAAAACCCGGCCAGACTTTTCACGGCCACCCTGTTTACGGACAAAATGATGTCGCCGGGCTTCACGCCGGCTTTCTCGGAAGGTCCTCCCGGACTCACTCGATTGACAAATACGCGGCCGCGAACCTCATCCGCGAACAAACCCATCCACGGCCTCGGGGGCCTGGATGATCTTCCCGTGGTCTTTAAATCGGAAAGGATGGGTTTGAGTAAATCAATAGGAACAAACATGTTGCCAGGTATGATTCCGACATTCGGCGCAACTACCTGCGAAAAAAGGGAGCCGATGGCCAAAAGACGCCCATCAGCTCCAATCATGGCCGCCCCTGCGAATTCAGGATGAGGGGGCGAAGTAAAAATGGCTTTCTCCAAGAGGTATTCCCAGTATCCAGCGAACTCCTTCCTGGAGATAACCCTGACTCCCTTTAGGGAACTTTGTCCGCCGGAACTCGCCACCAAAACGGGATCTCCCTCGTTTAATTTCGATGACTCGCCGAATTTCATCGGGGCCACCCCAAGCGCCTCAGTGGCCTTTATAAGACCGAATCCCGTGCGATGATCATAGCCAACGAAAGAGGCTTTTATTCGCCTCCCATCGGGAGCCAGAATTTCAATGAAGTTCGCTTCAAGGATTAAATACCCTATCGTCAGGATATGACCCTCGGAATCGATGACCACACCGTTGCCGTCCCTCTCGGTGCCGAGGGCGCGGGCAGTGCGGGCGTGAACCGGAATCTTCGCCCGAATTTTCACAATCGCTTCAAGGCGCTCCTCGATACTTTGAGCGGAGAGGGCGAATGTGGAAATAGGTGCGAGAAGCACAAAACCGACAAGCAGGCAAACTATTTTCATCATGTTCGCACTCCCCGTTTCAACGGCTTAAAGGAGACTGACCTGAGGAACAGCGCGAGGTGTGGCTGCCGTCCTCCCGTTTTCAGTCCGATAGCACCGCGACCGCTTCAATCTCGATGAGCAAATCGGGAGAGGCCAGCCCCACGGTAACGGCGGTGCGAGCTGGCGGATCTTCGCCGAAAAACTCGGAATAGGCCTCGTTCATCGCTCCCTTGTCTATACCTCCGGCGTGAAAAATCGTCACCTTCATCACATCCGCAAGCGCCGCTCCTCCTTCTTCGAGAATATCCTTGACGTTGGTCAGCGCCTGGCGGGTCTGCGCCCGGATATCGCCAGGTCCTACGAGGTTTCCTCCGCTGTCGAAGGCGACCTGGCCCGCCGTGAATACGAACGGCCCCCGCTTGGTCCCGCAGGAGCGTGGATTTTTCGTCGGATAGGCCGATGGGGGGTTCAACAGAACTTTGCTCATGGAGGAGACTCCTTCAAAGGGGTTTTGGGTCCGAAAATCGGCCATGTTTCTTGAATGGAGTTCATCAAGTTTAGCAGAAGTCATCAGGTGAGGTGTCTACTTCGTGAGAAAGTAGAAGTAGCTACAATCGAGATTGCAGATCGCCCCGCGGGGCTTGAGCATCACATGAAACCCCTGAGGGGTGGCCCCCCGAGGGGTGGTCGGGCCCCGAGAAGGGGCCTGACCCGGAGCCTGCGGAGTGTCTGGAGCGGGTTAGCCATTGGGCCGTCTCGCCCTTGGGGGCCACAAGCCCCGAGAGAAAAAAAGGGGGCCTCCGAAGAAACCCCCTTGTTAATCTAAAAATGAAAAAACGCCGGAAGTCGGGGCCACCGGCCCCCGCCGCCCGTAGGTCCTTTCGGACCGTAGACCCTCGCGGGTCCGTAGGTCCCTCTGGGACCTACACCTCGACGGAACCGCCGGGCTCTAGGACGGTGACCTCGGTCGAGAGGCCGCGTTTTTTCACCTCTGCCTCGAACTGGGCGGGGGTTCCCGTCAGGGGCGGGAAGGTGGAATGGTGGATCGGGACGGCGCGCTTGGCCCCGAGGATCTCACAGGCCTTGGCGGCCTCGGCCGGGTCCATGGTGAA
>JAVEPB010000263.1 GCA_030922375.1 bacterium
GCCCGAATGGGAGAGCACCTCCATGCAACAGCTCGGCGGCAAATCGATTGGCATCGTCGGGCTCGGCGACATCGGGGCGAACCTCGCTCGGATGGCAGACGGCTTCGGCTTGAGGGTTTTGGTCAACACCCGGAAGCCCGTGCCCGGGAGGGTCCCGGGGGTCGAGATCGAGTACTTCTCGTTCGGGGAGTTGCTCCCCCGGGTGGATTACCTTGTCCTGTGCATGCCGCTGACCGATGAGACGCGCGGGATCGTGTGCGCCGAGTCGATCTCGAAGATGAAAAAAGGGGCGTTTTTAATCAACGTGGCGCGCGGCCCGGTGGCGGTAACCGAGGATATGCTCGACGCCGTTCGCGAGGGGCGTCTCGCCGGCCTGGGCCTCGACGTGACCGACCCCGAGCCCCTGCCCGGCGATCACCCGCTACGGTCAATTCCCAACGTGTTGCTCAGCCCCCACCACGCCTCCCGAACGCGGGAGACCGATGCCGCCGCCCTCGGGCGGACCGCCGAGAACATCCGCCTTGCCCTCTCGGGCGAGCGTCCAATCAACCTGGTCAACCCCGAAGTGTTCGGTGGACCGCCGAATTAACCCCTCTGACCGCCGCGGGTAATCTTCTATTAGTCAAATAAATTCAATTGTTTTTGGCGATTCTTCAATTTCGGAGGCCCCCCCTGCGCCCGCCCCTGGGGGAGGGGGGCTTTGGAGAGCGGAAATTTAGGGTTGTTTTTGGTATCCTTTTACCAAATATTTTATGATGAGGAGGGTCTGGGGATGGGCTCTGACACTCACCAAGATTTGAACGCCGCCGCGGCGGCTCAAATTCTCCGGGATATTTACGCCCCCATCCAGATCGGCTTCAGGGTCCGTCTTTGGGACGATGCCGAAATCTCTCTTGGCCGGGATGTTCGTCCCGTCACAGTCGTGATCCCCACTGTCCAGGCGTTTAAGCGGCTTTTGATGAACCCGACGGCGGCCGAGTTCGGCGAGGCTTACTGCGACGGCGACATCGACCTCATCGGCGATCTCTTCGACGTGATGCCGGTGGCGGACGAAATGGAGTCGCTCGAGCTTTCCTACTGGGACAAGATGAAGATATCCCTTCGCGTGAAGAGGCTTCCGGAATGAGCCGCTGGGAGGCCGTCATCGTCGGGGGAGGTCCCGGCGGGAGCACCGCGGCCTGGCGGCTGGCCGGGGCCGGGCGGCGCGTTCTCGTTCTCGAGGCCCGCGAGTTCCCCCGGGTTAAGCTGTGCGCCGGCTGGGTGACGAAACGCTGCCTGGCCGATCTCGAGATCGACCCGGCGGCCTATCCACACACCATTCAAGCCATCGACACCGTACTCGTCGGCTACGGCGAAAAACTCAAGGAAACCAGTTGGCCCGAGCCGGCGAGCTTCGGGATCGTCCGGAAGGAATTCGACTGCTATCTTCTCAGGCGCGCCGAGGCGGCCGGCGCCGAGGTCCGGGAGGGCGTCCGCGTTCGCGCCGTCGAGGCGGGGGCGTCAGGCGTCCGGCTCGATATCGGCGGCGAGTGGGTCGAAGCCGAGATGGTGGTCGGCGCGGGGGGCTACACCTGTCCCGTCGCCCGGGCGCTCGGCGGCATCTCCACAGAGGAGGTTGTCGTCCTGACCCGGGAGAGCGAGACCGAGGTCGGCGCCGGGCGGTTGAGGAGCGCCACCCCTTACTTCGGCCGTCCCGAGATTTTCGCCGAGCCCGATTTCCGGGGCTACGGCTGGTATTTCACCAAGGGCGATTTCATGAACATCGGCGTCGGATGCGTCGGCAAGAAGCCGAGCGTCCACGAGCGCCTGGGTGCGCTGATGAAAAGGCTCCGCCGGAGCGGCCGCCTCCCGGGGGGGGTGGAGTTGACTCCCTTCAAGGGGCACGCCTACGCGATTCGCCGTGGGAAGGCGCGGCTTTGCGCCGGCGAGCGATTCGTGCTCGTGGGTGACGCGGCGGGGCTGGCCCAGGATTTCAGCGGAGAGGGGATCGGCCCCGCAGTGCGGAGTGCGCGGCTGGCCGCCGAGGAGATTCTCGCCTGGCTTGAGGGCCGCTCGGAGCTCGCCGCCTACGCCGGCCGCCTCTCGGAGATTTACGGATCGGGCGGCGGGGGGGTGGTGGACCGGCTCGCCGATGCCCTTCCGGAGAGCCTGATTCGTTCGGCGGCGAAGATGATTTGCGCAAATGCGTGGCTCCGAAGGCGGGTGGTCCTCGAGGGAGCCTTCGGGATGGGGTGAGCGGACACGGTTGGCCCGAAAATCGTACAAAATAGGAGAAGCGACATGCCCAAGACCCGGACGAAAGAGTTCGACGCCGAGGCAATTTCCCATCACTACGATTTGTCGAATGAATTCTACAATCTGTTTTTGTGCGAAAACATGCTCTACACATGCGCCTACTACCGAGAGCCCGAAGGGGGTCTCGACCAAGCCCAACGCGACAAGATGGACCTGGTTTGCCGGAAGCTGCGCCTCTCGCCCGGCGAGGAGTATCTCGATATCGGCTGCGGATGGGGGAGCCTGGCCATTTGGGCGGCCAAACATTACGGCGTGAAAGCGACCGGTGTCACCCTCTCGCGCGAGCAGGCCGAGTGGGGCCAGGCCTGGGTCAGCCGCGAGGGGCTCGGGGACAGGTGCCAGATTTACCACATGGACTACCGCGATCTCCCGGAGAACCAGACCTACCAGAAGATTTCGGCCATCGGAATCATCGAGCACATCGGCATCGAAAACTACCCGTCTTATTTCGGCCGGGTCCGCGACCGGCTTCGGGGCGGGGGCTTGTTTCTCAACCACGGGATTACCCACGAGAAATACTGGAAGCGATCGAGCCAGACCGACTTTCTCGAGAAACTGGTGTTTCCCAACGGCGAGATGGACAACATCACCCACATCCTGGACGTCATGGAACAGGAGAGATGGGAGATTCTCGATGTGGAGAGTCTCCGGCTCCACTACGCCAGGACCTGCCACCAGTGGTACGAAAATTTCGAGAGTAACGCCGAGCTCCTGAAGGAGATTGTCGGCGAACGCACCTACCGGGTCTACCGCCTTTGGCTGGTGTGCTCGGCGGAGTGTTTCTACACCGGCTGCCTGGGTCTCTATCAGGTGCTCGCGCAAAAACACGAACTCAGCCGCGAGCACCGCCTCCCCTCGACCCGCGAGGACATTTATATCCCCTTCCTCGAGGGCGGCGCTTAGCCCGATAGGCTCGCCACTGGGCGGCGATTATATTGGCTGGAAACCTCCTGGCCCTAGGTTTGTTGGTCGAGGGCCCCCAAAACGATTCGAAGCGCTTCACGGTGAAAAATAAGGCGGGTGTGGCCCGCGTTGGGAATGGTGTGATTCGTGGCCTCCTCCCAGCGGGCGTTTGCGTTCGGTACGACCAGCTGATCGAAACCGCCCGAGATGGCCGTCGCCTCCACCCCGGGGGGAAGGCCCGCCTCGTCGAGCCGGCGCAGGAACTCTCCGCCCGGCCGGAGTTGGCGGCCCAGCGCGGGCGGGGCGAAGCGCCATAGCTCAGAGCCGCCATGGGGGGTGCCCAGGGTGACGAGCCGACGAATCTTCACTGGGCCATTGTGGACGGCGATGAAGCGCCGGAGGATCAGGCCACCCGCGCTGTGGCCCACGGCGTCGAATTCCCGATCTCCCGTCTCCCCTCGTATCGACTCGAGATAGTCGCTCAGCTGGCGGGCGTAGGCCTCAAACCGCAGCCCGGGCGGCCAGTAGGTGAACAGGTGAACCTCGAGCCCCTCGGAGCGGAGCTTGCGGGCGAGGGGGGCCATTGTAAGGCCGCGCATCCCGGCTCCGTGCAGAAGGACGACGGGTCTTCTCGCCGTGCCGGGCGGGGGGGGCGGCCCGGCTCCCTGTGGGAGCGAATCGTCTCCCGGAGTTGGCGCCGGCGCTGAGGCGTCGGCCGGAGGGGGGCGTTTCCAGCGGAGGTGGCGGAGGCTGAGAGCCAGGTCCGCCGCCAAGAGCAAAAGGACGGCGCCGGACGAGAGAATTTCGGCGGCGATGTGAAGAAGTCCGGAGAGGGGGGCCTCGGCGAGGGAGCGTTCGTCCTGGGTCCAGCGCCCCTCCACGGCCCACCGGACGGCGTAGGCGGCCAGGTGGACGAAAATAAAAATAACGGCGGCTGCGAGTATGGCGAGCCAGATGAAAATCATATCGTTTTTCCCAGTTGGTTGGCCGGCCGGAAGAGAGGAAGGGGAGGGCCGGCCTCAGCCCTCCCGGCGGAAGAGGCGCGCCTGGGAGCGGGCGTGCCGCGCGAAGGCGCAGGCGATGAGACGCTCCAGCATCTCCGGGTAGTCGATTCCCGCCTCGCCGATCATCTTGGGGTAGCCGCTGAGCTCGGTAAAACCCGGAAGGGTGTTGAGCTCGTTGATGTAGATCTCCCCCCGGGACTCGCGGTAGAAGAAATCCACCCGTGCGAGCCCCGAGCAGCCCAGCGCCGCGAACGCGGTTCGGGCCTGAGCCTGCATCCGGCTCATGACCCCCTCGTCGAGATCGGCGGGGATGACGACCTCCGTTTTTCCAGGGGTGTACTTGGCCTCGTAGTCGTACCACCCCTCCCGGGGGAGGATTTCGGCGAGGGGGGTGGCCAGGGGCTCTCCGCCCTCGGGGTCCTCGAGGACGGCGCACTCAAACTCCCGGCCGCGCGCCTCCTCCTCGATGAGCACCTTGAAATCGTAGGATAAGGCGTCCACGACGGCCTCCGCGAGCCCCGCCGCCGCCTCGACCCGGTGGATGCCGACGCTGCTTCCGGTCGAGGAGGGTTTCACGAAAAGCGGATAGCCGATGTCGGCCTCGGTCTCCTCGAGGACGGCTTCCCGCCCGGCCTTCCAACGCTCGCCCGTGATCGTGATCGAGGGGAGCAGCGGCAGCCCCGCCGCGCGGAGGATGGCCTTGGCCGCCGCCTTGTCCATCGAGGCCGCCGAGGAGAGACAGCCCGAGCCGACGAAGGGCGCCTCGGCCAGTTCGAAAAGACCCTGGAGGGTTCCGTCCTCGCCGTGGGAGCCGTGAATGATGGGAAAGAAGACATCCACCCCGGCGGGTTCCCCGCCGTCCGCCGGAACGAGAAGGGCGTCGCCGGGCGTGGGCGGGAAGAACACCTCGCGGCCCTCGGAGGGGGCGGAGACGGGCCCCGGCAGGAGGAGCCATTTGCCCTCGGGTGTGACGAGGATGGGCATCGTCTCGTGGCGCTCCGGGTCGAGGTGGGCCATGATCGCCCGGCCCGAGGCCAAGCTGACTTCGTGCTCGGACGAGCGCCCGCCGAAGAGCACGCCCACGCGAATTTTGCGGCCAAGCTTATGGCCTTGGAGATCAGCCATGAAATTTTTCTCTCTTTCGGGGAGGGGCTGGGCGGTTATTTAATGAGCCGGGAGAGGGCCTTGAAGTCCTCGGTCCCGGCTACTCTTAGCAGATCGAATAGCGCCTGCTCGGTCGTGGTCGGTATCGCACCGGCCCGCTCGAGGGCGGAGAGTCCGGTCCGCCAGTTGAGCTTGCGCCGCGAGCACAGGGCGTCGGCCACCGCGTGAACGACGAAGCCGCTCGCCATCAGGTCGAGCGCCGTCTGGTAACAACAGACGTGCGTCTCGCAGCCCGTGAGGATTACCCGCGAGCGGTCCAGGGCCCTCAGGCGGTTGGTGAACTCCTCCTCGCCGGCGCAACTGAACGAGATTTTTTCGATCGGAGCGAAGTCCGGGACGGCCCCGGCGACCTCGCTCACGGTCGGGCCGAGCCCCCGGGGATATTGTTCGGTCGCCAGCGTGGGGATGCCCAACCGCGCCGCCGCCGCGATCAACACGCCGATGGATGAAACCGTCCGCTCGCGGACGCCCTCGGGCATGGCGGCCATCAGTCTTTCCTGGAGGTCGACGATGACGAGGACGCTGGTCTCGGGCGTGAGCCTGAAGTCCTGGATTTCGGCCATGGGGTCTCCCGGAGCGGTGTGATTCATCTAGCTGGTAGCATACAGTTTTTCAAGGGTCAAGGATTTCAACGTCTTGATCCGCCCGAAGGGGTGGGATAGCATCCGCACCGATATCCAACGACTGATCGGCCTATTTATATCCGGCGCCCCCGCGGGCGGCGCCCCCGCGGGGCGGGTGAAGAGAAGGAGGAAGGCAAGATGTCCGGCGACGCAAAGGTGGTATTGACGGACTATGTGTGGGATTCACTCGATGTCGAGGAGGAGGCTCTCAAGGGGCTCGCCAGCCTCGTGGCGCTCCAGACGAAAACCCCCGAGGAGTTCCTGCCCGAGGCGAGCGACTGCGACGCCATTTTGAACACCTACGCCGGGCCCATCACGGCCGAGGCGATGGCCCAGATGCCCAGGTGCAAGCTCATCGCCCGCTACGGTATCGGGGTGGACACCATCGACCTCAAGGCGGCGACCGAGGCGGGCATCATCGTCACCAACAACCCGACCTACTGCATCCAGGAGGTGGCCGAGCACGCCATGGCCCTGATGCTGGGCTGCGCCCGGCGGGTGCCCTTCTTCGACCGCCAGGTGAGGGCTGGCGAGTGGAACGTCATGGCAGGAAAGCCCATGTTCCGCCTCGAGGGGAGCACGCTGGGCCTTTTGGGCTTCGGAAACATCGCCCGCGAGGTGGCCGTCCGCGGGGCGGCGTTCGGAATGAAAGTTCTTTTCTCGGATCCCTTTGTCGAGGAGGGACAGTTCGAGGCCCCCGGAAGGAAGGTGGAGAACGATGAGCTTTTCGGCGAGTCCGACATCATCTCCATCCACCCGCCGCTGATTCCCCAGACCAGGGGGATGATCAACGACGAGGTGTTCTCCCGAATGAAAAGCACCGCCTATATCGTCAACTGCTCCCGGGGGCCGATTATCGACACCGACGCCCTCGTGCGCGCCCTGGATGCGGGTGAGATCGCCGGATGCGGGCTCGACACGACCGACCCCGAGCCCCTTCCAGACCCCCATCCCCTCCGGGGCCGGGACAACGTGATCATCAACCCCCACGCGGCCTGGTACAGCCTTGAGGCCATGAAGGGACTCCAGGCCGGGGCGCCGAGCGAGGTTCGCCGGATGCTTTCGGGCGAGTGGCCCGTCAATGTGGTCAACCGGGATGTGAAGGACAATAACCGGGCGGGCCTATAAGAAAAATGACTTCAAGGGTTTTTGATGGAATTTCTGACAAGGGAGTTTAAGAAAAGGGCGGATGAAGGGTGAATTTTCTTATCGGGCCAGCCCGATGGCTCGGGCGATGCTTTAGGCCCGGGCAGTAATGGTAAATATTGTATAATCAATGATTTGAGTGGTATTATTTCATGCTGGGCGGACCCTCGGGCGGGCGCCGCTCATTTTCCGCAGAGGATAGGAGTCCACATGCCGGCTGCCTCCCGGAGCGCTCCCGAGAACGCTCCCCTAACCGGTCGCCCGGAATCTTCCCCCGCCGCCGAGCTCGCCGCCGCCGAGCTCGAGGACCTCAGGACACGGGTGGGGAACCTCTCGCGCCTGATCGACGTCACTGTTCTCGTCTCCTCCAGCCTCAATCTTCAGGAAGTGATGAACCGGGTCATGCAGATGGCCAAGGATATGATGGACGCCGAGGCGGCCTCGATCATGCTCTGGAACGATGAGCTCGAGTGCCTGGAGTTCGAGATCTCCGTTGGCGAGGTCGGGGTGGATACCCTCAAGACCATCCGGATAGAAAAGGGGCAGGGCATCGCTGGCACGGTGGCGGAGACGGGAGAGCCAATGCTCGTGGCCGATGTCTCGAAGGACGATCGATTCTACGGCAAGGCGGACGAGGCCACCGGGTTCGAGACGAAATCCATCCTGGCCGCCCCCCTGATCGTCCACGACGGTATCGTCGGGGTGAGCGAGGTCCTCAACCACAAGGCAGGCCGCCCGTTCACCAACCATGACCTCGAACTCTTCGCCACCTTCTGCCGCCAGGTGGCCGTCGCCGTAGAGAATGCCCGTCTCCATGAAAAGGAGATGAAGCAGAGTCTCCTCGATCAGCAGATGAAAATGGCGGCGGAGATACAGCGTAGCTTTCTTCCGGCCGCGTTGCCCGAGGACGAGGCGAAACGCTTCGAGGTGGGCGCTTTCACCCGCTCGGCCCAGGAGGTGGGGGGCGATCTCTACGCCTGTGAGGTCTTGCCGGACGGGCGGGTCGGCCTCGCCCTTGGCGATGTGTCGGGCAAGGGCGTGCCCGCGGCGCTTTACATGGCCCGGGTGGTGAGCGAGTTCCGGATGATGTGCGGCAAGGGAGATCCTCCCTCGGAGGTGTTGACGGCAATGAACTCGGCACTCGCCAGAGGCAAGATGCGGGGGATGTTCGTCACTTTCGTTTATTGCATTCTGGACCCTGCGACCGGGGAACTCGAGCTGGGCAACGCCGGCCAGCTGCCCCCGATTCTGGCGGGCGCCTCGGGCGGGGCGCGTTGGATGGGGTCGGCCAGCGGCCCGCCGCTGGGGATGATTCCCACCACGGTTTACCAGCCCGAGAAGATTAGCCTTGAGCCCTCCGACACCCTGCTTTTCTACTCGGACGGCATCGCCGAGGCCCAGGACACTTCGGGCGAGCAATACGATCCGCACCTGTTGGCGGACGCCTCCGAGGCCGGGACCGGGGCGCGGCGGGTACTCTCCCATGTGCTCGAGTCGGTCGAGGCCTTCAGCCGGGGAGCATCCCAGGCCGACGATATGACGCTGGTTTCAATCTCCTGGGAGGGTAGACGGTGAAACGGTTCCAGATTGAGATACCTTCGGATCCCGCATGTCTGAAAATCGTCCGCTCCTCGGTGGAGTCGTTCTGCGCGATGGCGGGAATGGACGAGAAGGAGAGCGGCAAGATCATTCTCGCCGTGGACGAGGCCTGCTCGAACATCATCCGGCACAGCTACGAGGGCGCGCCGGACAAGCCGATAATCTGCGAGGGCAGGATCGAGGAGAGCACCCTCTTTTTCACCCTGCGCGATTTCGGAAAAAAAGTGGACCCATCGAAAATCCACTCCCGGGACCTGGCCGACGTCCGCCCCGGCGGGCTCGGGGTTCACTTCATCCAAGAGGTGATGGACCGCATGGAGTTCGAGGATTGCGGCGAAGAGGGAACCTGTCTTTTTCTTGAGAAAATCGTATCCACTACGGGGGCGCAGGATTGATGGAAATTGAAATCGAGGATTTGGGAAACGCATCCCTCGTTCGAGTGTCGGGCGAAGTGGATATGTCCAACTCGCCGACCGTTCGTGATAGCCTGATGAACCTGATCGCGGGCAAGGCGCCGGCGATCGTGGTGGACCTCGGAGAGGTGAGCTACATGGACAGCTCGGGCATCGCCACCCTTGTCGAGGGGCTTCAGGAAACCACCGCGTATGGCGGAAAATTCCGGATCGCGGGGCTGACCGAAAAGGTCAAGCAGGTTTTCGAACTCGTCCGCCTGACGGATGTTTTCGACATCTATCCGGACGCGGAACAGGCGAAAGAGGGGCTTTAGGCTTTGGCTGGCAAGCAGGAGACCTCCCCCGGGAGCGAAGCGCTGGCGGCGCTCGGACGAGTGGTGATGGACGCCGGCGCGACGATCCGTGATGCCGCCGGGCTCTGCCGCGAGATGGCTTACTGGGGTTTTCTCGCTCCCTGGAAGCGGGAGCGCAGCGGGGTCAGGTGGGAGAGCGCCGTCGAGCAGGGTGTGCGGGTCGGCTGGGAAGCGATTTTCATCGTTGTCATCATCAATTTTTTCGTGGGCATGATTTCCGCCCTCCAGAGCGCATCGCTCCTCAAACAGTTCGGACAACTACTCCTCGTCGCGAACGCGGTCGCCTTGTCGATGACGCGGGAGCTTGGGCCCTTGCTCACCGCCATCATCGTCGCCGGGCGAAGCGGCTCGGCCTTCACGGCCGAGATCGGCAGCATGAAGATGGCCGAAGAGATCGATGCGCTGACGACGATGGGGCTCAACCCCGTCCGCTTCCTCATGGTGCCGCGAATTCTGGCGATGATGATTGCCGTGCCGATCCTGACGCTCATCGCCGATTTCATGGGGATTTTCGGCGGCTGGCTCCTCTCGGTCACCGTTGTCGATCTGGGTTCGTGGCAATACATTCGCCACACCATCGACGCCATCGACATGGGCGATGTGATGCGGGGGCTGACGAAGAGCTTTGTGTTCGGCTTCCTCATCGCCATGACGGGCTGCTATCTGGGTATCAAGGTCGAGGGAGGCGCGGAGGGCGTGGGACGCTCCACGACGAACTCGGTGGTCGTCTCGATTTTCCTGATTATTTTCGCCAATCTGGTGTTCACTGCGTTTTTCTATGCGATTGAGTAGGAGCGCGAGCGGTGGCGAGTGAAGCAATAAACGGCGAAGCCGGAGACGCGGTCATCGAGGTGCGAAACCTCGTGACCTACTACGGCGCCCGGAAAATCCTCAAGGACGTCAGCTTCGACATCCACAAGGGGGAGATTTTCGTCATCCTGGGCGGGAGCGGCAGCGGGAAATCGACGCTGTTACGCCATATCGTCGGGCTGCTCCAACCCTCTGAGGGCTCGATCCGGGTATTCGGTCACGAGACGGCGACGATGACCGAGGAGGAGTGGCAGCCCGTCCGCCGCCGGATGGGGGTGCTTTTTCAGGGAGGCGCGCTGTTCAATTCACTCACCGTCGGCGAGAATGTGGCGCTTCCCCTTCGAGAGTACACCGATCTCCCCGAGGCGACGATCGGGATTCAGGTGCGGATGAAGCTGGGCCTTGTGGATCTGGCCGGCTTCGAGAACCTCAAGCCCGATCAGCTCTCGGGCGGAATGAAAAAACGGGCCGGTCTCGCACGGGCCATTTCGATGGACCCGGAGGTATTGTTCTTCGACGAGCCCTCGGCGGGTCTGGACCCGATTGCGGGGGCCGGCCTCGACGACTTGATCCTCAGGCTGAGGGACACCTTCGGGATGACGATAGTGGTCGTCACCCACGAGATGGAGTCCATCAAGAAAATCGCCGACCGCGTGATCATGCTATTTCAGGGGGAGCCGACGGCGATAGGGCCATTGGAAGAAGTCATGAAGACCGATCATCCGAAGGTGCAGCAGTTCTTCCAGCGCCATGCGGATGATGAAAAGATCGATCCACACGAATACCTCGAGTACCTCACCGCGAGCGGGGGCAAGGAGCACTAAGAATGCCGGAAAATACGGGTAATCAAGTGAAGGTGGGCATTTTCGTCGCCGCCGGCCTGGGAATCTTCGCCCTGTTCATCGTTTCGCTGATGGGCTTGGGGCTGGGAGGGAGCCAGGACACCTACAACGTGTTGTTCAGGACCGTGGCCGGCCTCGAGAACGGCAGTATCGTGCGCCTCGGCGGGCTCAAGGTCGGGCGCGTCGAGAGCGTGGGCATATCGTCGCGGGACGCGCGGATGGCAGAGGCCGTCATTTCCGTCAATTCGGGAACGCCGATTCGGCGGGACTCGAGGGTGTTGGTGACATCGGTCGGGGTCACGGGGTCGATGTATCTTTCAATCACGCTGGGCTCGCCGGACGCGCCGCTGGTTAAGCCCGGCTCCGTCCTCCGGGGCCAGGAGGCGGCGAGTTTCCAGGATGTAATCAACGAGGCGCAGGGGGTGGCCTCCCGGATGAACAAGGTTCTCGGGGGGCTCGACGAGACGGCCCAATTGGTTTTCTCGGACATCCAGAAGCTCGTCCGAAGCGCGCGCACGAAGGTCGATTCGATTCTGGGGGCGACAGGCCGGGCGGTGGCCCGGGTGGAGAACATTCTGAGCGAGGAGAACGAGCGGACCATCACGCGGTTTCTCGCTTCCCTAGGAAAGGCGGCCGATCGCCTCGAGAAAAATATCGGGCCCGCCGTCAAGGAGTTTCAACTTACCCTCCAGAGGGTCCGCAAGTCGCTGGCCCAGGTAGATCGGACGGCGGACTCGTTCACGAAGCTGGCGGGCGATTCGTCCGACTTCGTGGCCGAGCTCAAGGGCCGCCTCGGCGCGGCCGATCAGTTGCTGGCCCGCTTCGACAGGGTGGGCGAGGGCCTCGAGAAGGTGCTCGCCTCGGGTGAGAAGGCCGTGGGCGAGTTGACGGGGGCGCTCAAGAGCGAGGTTCGGATCGTCCGCGAGGAGTTGCAAAAAGAGATCGCGGCGACGGGGAGCGCCGCGCGCGGCGAAATCAACGGGGTGGGCGAGCTGACAGGGGCGCTCAAGAACGAGATTCGGATCATCCGCGAGGAGTTGCAAAAAGAGATCGCGGCGGCGGGGAGCGCCGTGCGCGGCGAAATCAGCGGGGTGGGCGATCAGGCGAAAGCGACGCTCCGCAAGGGCGGAGCCAGCCTGGACAATGCCCTCCGCGCCGTCGAGGGCGTCGCCACCCGCGTGGACGGTTTTTTGGTGACGAACCAAAACGAGTTGAGGGGAATTATTCTGAATTTCGGCTCGCTCTCGAAGCGGTTGAACACGATTCTCCTTCAAATCTCGGGGGGCGAGGAGGGCGAGCGGCTCAAGGGGGCGGCCGAGGAGCTCCGGCTCGCGATGGGCCGGGCGCGCTCGCTTCTCACCCAGCTCGACGATACGGTGGCGGGCCACCGCGAAGACATTCAGATTTTGATTACGGACCTGCGCGAGACGGCCGGCAACCTGAGCGAGTTCACGGCCACGATCAAGGACCGGCCCTCGTCGATCATTTTGAGTGCGCCGGCCGCTCCGAGGACCTTCAAGTGATGAGGATCGTTATATGTTGAAAGCAGCGGGTGGAATCCGGCGCTCCCGGATCGGAACTTACTGGGCGGCGGCGCTGCTGGCGGTAGCGGTCCCGCTGGGCGGGTGCGGGGTAGGGACCGAAAAGGCGCCCGAGACGCGCTATTTCGTCATCGACTATGCACTCAAGCCCGAGAAGAAGAGCGCGCGGACTACTCCGGTGACGGTGGGAGTTGATAATTTTCGCTCGGACTCTGTTTACCGGACCGAGAAGTTCGTGTTCCGCAGGGTGCCCTACCAGGTCGATTTCTACCCCTATCAACGTTGGGGCGCGCGGCCCGACGAGATTGTCACCGACCGGATGATCGATCACCTTCTGGCCACCGGGAGTTTTCGCGAGGTTGTCCGCTCGGCCAGCGGGGCGCCCTCGGATTACCTCGTCCGCGGCCGGATCAAACGGTTTGAGGAGGATAACGTCTCTAATTCTTATTTTGCCGATGCCCAGATAGAAATTACCCTGATCCACCGGCGGTCGGGAAAGGTGCTTCTCCAGCGGCGTATCTCGCGGCGCACCCGGGCCAGGACACAACCGCCTCACGGCTTCGTGAACGCCATGGCTGAAAATCTCAAGGGGCTTCTGGGCGAGGCGTCGGCCCAAATCGCCGAGGCCGTTTCGAATCATCACGGCCGGATGGCCAAACGGCCTTGACAGGGGGGTGTTTGCCCCGTAATTAATCTGGGAAAGCTTTTAACAGCACCGCAATCAAACCGTCCGGGGTAGCAGATCGAAGGCCAAAACTGTTAAATTACCTAGCCGAAAAAGCGATTAGCTCCTGTGGGTCTCCGGGCGCTTGGCCGGGTGCCCTTTGTGTGCGACCTGCCGCCGAGGGGAGTTCGTTCCAGGCGGGGCGTCGGCCGGCCGGACGAGGTTTGGAGGAAGGATGAGCACCAGGCTGAAATCCCCCGAAATTAAATTCCCCGCCGAATACGAGGCGGAGGTCCAAAGCGTTTCGTCCTTCATGGACCGCCGCCGCTTCATGAACTATTCGGGGTGGGTCGGTATCCTGGGAAGCTTGGCCATCGGCCTACTGGGCTTCCTCCGGTTCATGTTTCCGAGGGTCTTGTTCGAGCCGGCAACCGCTTTCAAGGCCGGAAAGCCCAGCGACTATGCCGTCGGTACCGTGGATACGCGTTTCGCGCTCTCCCACCGCGTCTGGATCATCCGCGAGGAGCGGGGGTTCTACGCGCTGAGCGCGATATGCACCCACCTGGGCTGCACGCCCAAGTGGTTTGCCAACGAAGACAAGTTCAAGTGTCCCTGCCACGGGAGCGGTTTCAAACGGAGCGGGTTGAATTTCGAGGGACCCGCACCGCGCGCCCTGGACCGGTTTAAAATCGTGTTGGGCGAGGACGGAGAGATGGTGGTGGACCGGGGGAAGGACTTCCGCCTGGAGCGGGGGGATTGGACAAAGCCCGAGGCCTATCTTTTCATTTGATTCGCCGGATATAGATCTTATCGCCCCGAATAGGGGTTTCGGGAGGATTGGATGGCAAGCCTTAAAGAACGCTTCAGTCTTGACCAGTTGAAGCGAAACATCGTGGATTCCCAGGTTTGGCGGTCGATGTTCCGCCACGGCTACGAGGACACGCCGCGCAACCGCGTCCTGATGGTGGTGGACAATCTTTGGCTCCACCTTCACCCGACGAAGATTCGCCGGCATGCCATCCGTATCCGCTTTACCTGGTGCATGGGCGGAATCACCTTTTTATTGTTCCTCTACCTGACGGTGACGGGCGTTATCCTGATGTTCTACTACCGCCCGGTAGGCGAGTACGCCTATCTCGACATGAAGTTTCTCGAATTCGACGCCCCCTTCGGGATGTTCATGCGGAACATGCACCGCTGGGCGGCGCACGCCATGGTCATCACGGTCTGGCTTCATATGCTCCGGGTGTTCATGACGGGCTCCTACAAGCCGCCCCGGGAGTTCAACTGGGTGATCGGGGTTTTACTCCTGACGCTCACGCTATTACTCAGCTTCACGGGATACCTTCTCCCCTGGGATCAACTCTCCATCTGGGCGGTGACGGTGGGGACGAACATGGCGCGGGCGACGCCGCTGATGGGCTCGGAGGGTCCCTTCGCCGAGTTGATGGGCGTCACGCCCCGCTTCGACGCCCGCTCCGTCCTTCTGGGGGGCACCATCGTCGGGCCACCGACTCTTTTGCGCTTTTATGTGCTTCACTGCATCGTGATTCCCCTGATCGCCTCGGTGTTGATGATGGTTCACTTCTGGCGGATCAGGAAAGACGGCGGAATTTCGGGGCCGCTCTAGGCCCGTTATCGAGAGGCGGCAATCGTGGCGAAAGAAGACAAGGTGGTCGGCACGGCCGAGGATTTCCCCCGGACGAGTTGGGAGCGGGTCAACGACAAGGTTCACGTCTGGCCCTATCTCACCCGCCTGGAATTCATAACGGCGATCATCATAACGATTCTGCTCTCCGTCTGGTCGATTGTGGTGGACGCGCCCCTCGAGGAGCCGGCGAACCCCTCGGTCACGCCCAATCCCTCGAAGGCGCCCTGGTACTTCCTGGGGCTTCAGGAGATGCTCGTCTACTTCGATCCCTGGATAGCCGGGGTGGTGCTCCCCACGCTGATCATCGTCGGCCTGATGGCAATCCCCTACATCGACGTCAACCCGGCGGGAAACGGGTACTACACCTACAAGGAGCGCCGGTTCGCCATCCTGACCTTCCTGTTCGGCTTTCTCGTGCTCTGGGTTTTTCTGGTCATCGAGGGTACGTTTTTGCGCGGGCCGGGCTGGAACTTCTTCATGCCCTGGGAAAAATGGGACCCGCACAAGATCGTCGCCCTGACGAACGTCGATTTTCCTTACCTGTTCGGGTTCAGGGAGTACTGGTCCCAGGCCGCCTTTGGTCTTTTCTGCATCGCACTCTGGTACGCCACCATTCCGGCCTGGTACATCTGGCGCCGCGCCACCCTGGTGAACGTCGGTTTCACCCGGTACGCCCTCAAGGCGTTCCTGTTCATGACGATGATGGGATTGGTGGCCAAGATGTTCCTGCGAATCGCCTTCAACGTGAAGTACATCCTCGTGCTTCCCTGGTTGAATATCTAAGATGAGGAGAGGAGCCGCATGAGCCAGGAGGGGAGACCCAAAAAACATTTGTGGTGGGATGCCTGCGGGCTGCGCCTGTTGATGATGGCCCTGGTTGTGGGAGTGAGCGTTTTTTACTGGCTGACCTAGCGGCGTAGAAATAAAATCGAAATAGAAAAAAAGCCCCCTCGCCGAGGGGGCTTTTTTCGCTCCGGACGTTTTCGCTCTTAAGCGGGCCAGAGGAGCCCGCGCGCCCTGAGTAGATCCCGGAATTTCGACACATTG
>JAVEPB010000264.1 GCA_030922375.1 bacterium
CGCACCTCGAGCGGGGTGTTGTGGTGACTAACGCCCGCCAGGATTATCGCCATCGTCCCAAAAACTCCCGCGACCTAAAGATGGACGGCGATCGCGAAGACCACCGCCACGAAAGAGACCATCGAAAAAACCGCCGAGCGGTGCCCCTTCCAGCTCCGCGTCAACCGGCAAACCAACAAAACCCCATAGGCCCCCCAGACGAGCACCAGAGGCCAGGTTTTCATCGGATCGAGGCTCCAATAGGCCCCGTGCTTGGACTTGGCCCACATCGAACCGATCAGCATGCTCGCCGTGAGGAAAGCGAATCCGAAGTAGAGGATTTTGTGGTTGAGATCGTCGAGAACACCGAGCGATGGAAGGCGGTGCAGCCAGGCGCTCGGGCGCTTGGATTTGAGTTGACCCGACTGGGTGACATACATCAGCGAAAATCCGAAAAGCAAGAAAAAGGAGGCCCCGCTCAAAAGGGCGAGAAGCGCGTGGCCCACCAGGAGGTAGCCCTGGACCTCGATGGAGCCCGCCCCCCAAACGCCGGGAAACGAGGAGGCGTATCCCTCCACCACGAATCCGATAGGCACGGCAAAGCCGCCGAGCGACATGTCCCGGTAGCGGAAGAAAACGCCAAGGTAAAGGAGAATGATCACCCAGGAGAGGGCGCTGAGCCAGACACCCCACCCCCGGCTTTCGGCAACCGAGAATGAGACCCCGAGCATCGCCGTATGAAGCAAAAACCCGCCAACGAGCGATGAGATGCCCACATATATGGCGAGAGTATGCCTTTTGAGGAGGTTGTAGAGATGAGCGATCGTTGAAATCAGATAGAGAACAACCAACACTGCGACCACGGCGCTCCGCTTTCCGCCTCATCTCCCCGGAGTGACCCGAAAACGGGGAACCGGTAGAGGCTAGCTATCTTTTAAGTTATTTATCAATAACTTAAACATAGAAATCTAAAACAAAACATGAAACCTATGATCCTCACGGGGCCAATATTAACCAATTCCCTGATTTTTGGGAAGATAGGGACGCCCGAAAATCAGACCTCACCACACCTACCCGATTCGGGTCCACCCGGTTCGGGTTCACCCGATCATCATCTGAAATATAGACCCATTTTCGGCGAACAATAGGAAAAATGATGCTTTTCGGGGAAATGACACTTTCCGGGTTAATTTACCCCCCCATATATGATAACTATTGCGTCACTGATTCTGTTTCCGCCTCTGGAGTTCCAGGGTTTTGACAGCGCTTCCCGAAATCAACCCTCCGCTCATCAACGCCAGCGGAATATTGAGTTACCCGGAGGTATTCCGGGCCTTCGAGGCCTCGGGTGCCGCCCTGGGCGGATACGTCACCAAATCGGTGGGCCCGGCCGAAAGAGCGGGAAACGAAAATCCGGTGGTTGTCTGCCCCGAGGATGAGGGGCAGCCCCTCCTGAACTCCCTCGCCCTCCCCACCCAGAGCCCGGAGGATTGGGAGGCCGACCTCGCTGAGATCCGCCTCGAAAGCTCCCGGCTCATCGTGTCGATCTACGGGGGAGGCCCCGATGAGTTCGGGGAAATCGCCGCCCGGATGTCGCCCTTCGCCGACCTTATCGAGGTGAATCTGGGCTGCCCGAACAAGGTTCCCGGCGAGGTGACCCTCATGGAGAGCATCGGGCAGCGCCCGGACCTTTCGGGAGAAGTGATCGGCCGTGTCCGCGAAGCCACCGAGCGGCCGGTGATCGCAAAACTCTCGCCCAACAGCGACTATCTGGCCGTCGCTGCCGCCTGCATGGACGCCGGGGCCGACGGCCTCGGCTGCGGCAACACGCTGGGGCCCGGCCTCGCCATCGACACCGACACCGGGAAGGCGATTCTCGCCGGAACAACGGGCGGCATCAGCGGCCCGGCCCTCAAACCCGTCAACCTCCGGATGACCTACGAATGCTTCGCCCGCTTCGGATGCCCGATCATCGGCTACGGGGGAATCGGGAGCTGGGAGGACGCCGTCGAGTACGCTCTCGCCGGCGCATGCATCCTGGGGATCGGAACGGCCTTCCTCGGGAAATCGACGAGCGAGGCCGCCGGGCTGACTCGCCGGATCTGGGAGGGCGTTCAGGCCTATCTCGGCGGCGCCCCGTTTCCGGAAATGGTGGGCCGGGCTCACCGCGATCCCGCACCGGAGGCGGCCCGTGCGTGAGATCGTCCGCGTCATCCGGAACCTGGCCGAGAGCCTTTGGACAAATACCCTTTTTTTCGACCGCGAGATCGCATGCGAGCCCGGCCAATTCATGATGGTCTGGTTGCCCCGACTGGGCGAGAAGCCCTTCACCCTTTCCTACCCCAACGGAATCACGGTCAAGCGGGCGGGGAGTTTCACCGAGGCCCTCACCTCACTCGAACCGGGCGACACCCTGGGGCTCCGCGGTCCGCTGGGCAGGGGATATCCTCTCCTGGAGCGCCCCGCCCTGGTCGGAGGCGGGGTGGGCATCGCCGAGCTTCGCCTCCTCGCTCTGAGGAGCGACTCCCCCACCTTCATCCTCGGCGGGAGGACGGCCGAGGAAATCCTCTACCTCGACGAATTCCAATCCCTGGGCCCGGTAAAGGTCGCCACCGAAGACGGCTCCCTCGGGGAGAAGGGACTGGTCACGGATCTTCTTCCGGTCGATGCCGGCTCCTATGCCGTCTGCGGTCCCGAGCGGATGATGGTGGCCTGCCGCTCGATTCTGCCCGACGACCTGACCCACTACGCCATCGAGCGGTATATGAAATGCGCAGTCGGCCTCTGCGGGCAGTGCACCTGTTCGGGACAGCGGGTTTGTGTGGACGGGCCGATTTTCCCGGGGAAAATGCTTGAGAGCATGCCGGATTTTGGCCATCGCCGAAGGAGCAAGAGCGGGCGCTGGGAAAAAATTTAAACGAATTCTCCAAATAATGCTAGAATGAGACTTGCTTTTTCTTTATAGATTTGGTGTGCTAGGTTTTGAAATACAATAACTTACCCCTTTTATCCTCATGTCTGGGGTAGTTAACGG
>JAVEPB010000265.1 GCA_030922375.1 bacterium
GCGGGGCGGCGGGGGATCGAGCGCCAGCCTCAACAAGCGGAGGCCCCTTTTCCCGAGAACTTTCTCTACTTCGGGACGGTGGACGGGTGCGACAATCCGCCCGAGGTTCCGCCGAAGCTGGCGAGCCAGCGAAAGTTCCTGAACCGCTCCTCCATCCTCGGACTCCACGCCGCCCGCGAGGCGATCGAGTGCGCGGGCGTGGACCTTGCCGCCCTGCCGCCCGAGAGGAAGTCCCTCTACATCGGCTCGGGGGATTTCACCCGGCTCGAGTATCTCGATTTTTACTCGTCCATCGCCGAGGTGGCCGGCCCCGGCTGGGCGCCACCCGACGCCGAGGCCTTGAACGAGTTGGCCCTCCACCAGGTGAACCCTTTTTATCTGCTCGAGGGGCTGGCGAACAATTTGTTCAGCTACCTCTCGGCCAGCTACGAGATCATGGGCACGAACGGAAGCCTTTCGAGCCTCTCCTCGTGCGGGGCGCAGGCGCTCGAGGCCTGCGACCGGGCCCTTCGGTGGGGAAAGGCGGATTTCGGCCTCGTGGTGGGCTGCGGCTGCTGGATCAGCGCCCTGATCCGCTTCGAGCTGGACGGCCTGGGGATTCTTTCCCGCGCCCTCGACGGGGCCGAGTCGTTCCGTCCCTTCGACCGCCGGCGGGACGGGTTTTTCCCGGCCGAGGGGGCCGCGGCGCTTGTGATCGAGGCGGCGGACGCCGCGCGCGCGCGCGGGGCGCGCCCCATCGGGCGAATTTTGGGGACCGGGAATTTTCAGGAAGTCACCTCGGGCGCGCATGTCTCGGTCCCTCTCACAGCGGCGGCCCGGGCCTGCCGCTCGGCGGTGGCGGAGGGCGGCGTGGCGGCCGGGGAGGTTTCCTTTATCCTGCCCCACGGGAGCGGAACCAAAAAAGGCGACCGCATGGAGATGCGGGCGCTCAAGGCGTTTCTCGGCGACGCCGCCGGAGCCGCCGCCGGAGCCGGGGTAGAAGTCGAAAAGGTTCCCATTGCGCCCTGGAAGCCCTACACCGGCCATATGGGCTCGGCGAGCGACATCGGCGAGATGATCCTCGGCCTGCGCGCCCTTGAGGAGGGTGTGCTTCCGCCGGCGCCGGGGTTCGAGCGGGCCGAAAAGGAGTTTCAGGTTCTCGATATCCCGGCCGAGGAGCGCGAGATCCGGGGAAATACATTTCTTTCGCTGAGCCACGGCCTCGGCGGCCAGTCGTCGGCCACCCTCCTTTCGGCGCCGTGAGCCCCCCTCCCGCGCGGGATTCCAACCCCCGCAAAAAACGCCGCCGCAGCAAGGACAAAAGCCCCCTCCGGCAAAACGCCGAGTTCCTTCTCGTCTACGCGATCCTCTCGCTGGTCCGCCGGATGCCGCTCTGGCTGTGCGGGCGCGCCGCCGCCCTGGCGGGATCGGCCATCTACACGCTCGCCCCGCGCCGCCGGAAAATTCTCCTGACCAACCTGGAGATCGCTTTTCCCGGGCTGAGCGGGGCCGAGCGGGCGCGGATGGCGCGGGCGAGCTGCCGCTCGTTCGCCCTGACCGGCCTCGAGAGCGTGAAGTATCTCTACCGCTTCCGACTCGAGAGCGCCGAGGCCGATGTCCGCCGGATGATCGAGGGGGTGGATGAGATTTTCGCCCGGGCCCGCCGTCTTCACGACGAGGCGGGCGGGTGCATTTTCGTGGTTCCTCATCTGGGCAACTGGGAGCTGATCGCCCACGGGGCCACCCTCGCCAGCATTCCGGTGACGATAGTCGTCCGGCCGCTCGACAACCCCCGGCTCGAGAAACACCTTTTCGAGATGCGCTCGGGCTCGGGCCAGGAGATTCTCGCCAAGCGAAACGCGCTTTTCCACCTCCGCACCGCGCTCCGCAAGGGAAGGTCGGTGGGCCTGCTGGCGGACCAACACGCCGGGATGAAGGGAATCGACGTTCCGTTTTTCGGGAAGCCCGCGAGCACGACGACGGGCCCGGCGGCGCTGGCCATCACCTTCGGCCGGCCGATCATGGTGGTCGCCTGCCTGAGAAAATCGGGCGGTCGGGAGTATGAGGTGCTTCTCGGCGACCCGATTCACCCGGATACCGGCGCGGACTCGGTCAGGGAGATCGCGCGCCTCACGGCGGCTGTCAACCGGGAGATCGAGGGTTTCATCCGCCAGCGGCCCGAGCAGTATTTCTGGCTCCACGACCGCTGGAAGCTGGCCAAGCTCTGGGGCCGCTCGGAGTCGTTCCTGGCGGAGCGGGAAAAAGCGGAAAAAGAAAAAGAGGCGGACGGCTAGGCGGGGATTTTGACCATTTCTCTGAGGGCCGTGAAAAAGCGGCGGCCGGTGCGGGCGAGCTTGGCCTCGAGCTTTTCGGTGCAGTCGCAGTCCCCGCAGCTGGGGTAGCCCTCGCACTTTTCGAGCGTCGTCGTATAGCGGACGTCGATCTCCTCGAAATACTCCCGCCAGTAGGGAAGCTCCTCGAGGAGCTCGCCGCCGGGGCCGAAGGCCTCCCGGCAGTAGCAGGGCTCGATCCACCGCACCTGGCCCGAATCGAGGAGCCGCGCGCTCTTCATGCATTTGATGTAGGTGGGATAGGCGATGGAGCCGCGCCCGAGGGCGCCCGACTCGACCGCCTCGAGCAGCGCCCGCTCCCTTCCTTTTTTCACGAACGCGCGAACCAGATAGCGCATGAGCGGCCCCTTTCGGGAGTGATAGCTCCGGTGAATCCATCCGGCTGGAATTATGCGGCGACGCCCGCCATTTTTCAAAGCGGCTCAAACGGGCGAGGGGCTTCTATGATGTCGATTCGCCTTGGCCGTCGCGGCGTTATGCGTGGATTTTATTCAACCGGGATTCGAGTTCTTGCGTCTGGACCCGGACCGGGTCCGCTTCCGGCAGGCCGCCGGCGATGGCCAGCGCCTCCTCTAAGTATTTTCTGGCAAGGTCCACCGAGTACAGGTTCAGTGCTTTCTCGCCGGCCAGGGCCAGGAACTCGACCGCCTTTTCGGGGCGGTCTCCGTTTTTGTAGTGGTAGGCCAGCATTTCGAGATGCTCTTCGAGGGTGTCGCGCTTGAGTTCCTCGATTGTGGCGGCGATGAGGGTGTGAATTTTTTGCCGCCGCTCGAAGAGGAGGCTGTTGTAAGCGACGTCCTGGGTGAGGGCGTGCCTGAACATATACTCCAGCTCGGGGAAAATGTTTTTCTCCGCGATCAGTTCCGATTTCTGGAGAGTTTCCAGGGCGGGGGTCAGCGGGCTCCCCGAATCCCCGATTTTCTCCAAAATGGCGTAGGCGAATTCGCGGCCGATGACGGAGGCCAGCTGGAGGATCTGTTTCATCGGCTCCTCCAGCCGGTCGATCCGGGCCATGATGATGTCCTGGACGTTGGCGGGGATGCGTGTTTCCGCTTCTTTTTCCACGAGCCGGCACATGTCCCCCTCGGAGCGGATATGACCGCTCTCGATGAGGTCCATGATGAGCTCCTCCGTGAACATCGGATTCCCCTCGGCCTTGCCCTGAACGATGTCTTTCACCTCCCGCGCCACCTCTCTCACCCCCAAAATGCCGTGCAACATCTCTTCGCTTTCCCCGGACGAGAGAGACTCAACGGGGATGCGGAGATAGGACGACCCCGCCGCCCAGGGACATTGGTAGGCCGGGCGGTGAAGGGCGAGGATCAAAATCCGGTTTTGGGCAACGCTCGAGCTCAGGTAGTTGAAAAACTCTTCCGAGCTTTGATCGATCCAGTGGACATCCTCGAGGATGATGACGACGGTTTTTTCCTGGCTTTCGCCGACGAACGTGGCTTTTACGCCGTCGAAGGTCTGCAGCCGGCGCTCCTCCATCCCGATGTTTAGGAGCAGTTCGTCCTTCACGCGGATGGAAACGATGTTGCTCAGGTACGAGATGACCATCTCGAGTCTTGTCGGAAGATCCGTCTCATCATGGGGACCCCATGAGACCCACTGGCTTCAGGCCGAAGTCACCTTCTCACGGATTTTGAGTTCGTCGTCCCCTTCCTGAATGCCGCAGTATTTCTTGATGATTTGAGCGATGGGCAGGAAGGGGGTGGCCTGCCCGTAGGAGGGGCAAAAAGCTTCGAAGAGTGTGATGTCCTCCTCTTTAAGGCGGTCCTTGAATTCGTGCGCCAGCCGGGACTTGCCGATGCCCGCCTCTCCCACCAGCGAGACGATCTGGCCGTGGCCGCCCCGGGCCTTCTCGAAAGCGGCCATGAGGTGGCCGATCTCCCCTCCCCGGGAGACCAGGGGCGTTAGACCGCGTAGCGAGGCCGCGTCCATGCGTGAGGTGATTTCCTTGGGTCCCACCACGTTGAATATGTCAACGGGCTCGCGTTTTCCCTTAATTTCAACCGGCCCCATGCCGGAGAATTCGAAAAAATCCTGGGTCAGGCGGTGGGTGAGCGCGCTTACCAAGATGGTTCCCGGCTCGGCCAGACCCTGAAGGCGCGCGGCCAGATTCGTGGTGTCCCCGGCCGCCGTGTAATCCATCCGCAGATCGTCGCCGATCCTTCCGACAACGACGGTTCCGGTGTTGATGCCGATTCGCATCCGAAAATCCACCCCGCTCCGGCTCCGGACTTCCTCCCCGTAGTCGCGCAGCGCTTCCTGGACGGCCAATGCCGCCCGGAGGGCGCGCTGGGGGGCGTCCTCGTGGGCGATGGGGGCGCCGAAAAGCGCCATGATTCCATCCCCGGTGAACTGGTTGACGGTTCCCTCGAAGCGGTGAATTTCGCCCGTCAGGATTTCGAAACACCCGTCCATGATGCGGTGCACCTCTTCCGGGTCGAGGGTCTCCGATATCCCGGTATAGTTGCATACATCGGCGAAAAGGACGGTCACCTGCTTGCGCTCTCCTTCGAGCGCGCTGCGGGTTTTCAGTACTTTATCGACGAGGTGTTTGGGGGTGTAGGTGGAGAAATCGGCGGCCCCTTCCTTCGTCCGGGTCACCGGGGGCGCGGGTTCGGAGGATTTTTGCGCGGCGTCTCCGGCCGGATTGCCGCACCGGTCGCAGAAGCGCGCTTTGGGCCCAAGGGCGTTGCCGCAGGCGCTGCACGCCCTCTCGAGCTTGGCGCCGCATTCCTCACAGAATAGCGCTTGTTCCCGGTTCTCGTGCCGGCAGGCAGGGCATTCCACGATTCGTCTCCCCAAGCGTGGAATTGTCAGGAAATTTTCTAACACCAGTATAGCTTTTAATTATCATTTTGTAAGTCCGAAATTATGGGGCTGCGTTCTCCCTTTTCAAATTTCGGCCAATTTGCCCATCCTCGGGCGCAACGATCCGAATTCGGTTTCGGTCCCCGGCGAGGTCCCCGGACGGTGGACGAATCGCCGGAGGGGGCGGATAATTTCCCCAACTTAAAATCTTTTAGTCTTTTTACTTTCTTCGGCCGAGGCTCAGTGGCCGGGATGTCACCAGCGAGGATCGATCGATGTCGGAAATGTCGGGTGCGCGCTACATATGCGAATTCATGACGGCCTACAAAGTGGATACGTTTTTTTTCATGCCCTCGGTGCTGAGCCATACGCTGGCGCTGATGGACGACTACCCGATCAGGCGGATCATGACGCACGGCGAAAAAGCCGCCGCCTACATGGCCGACGGCTACGCCCGCGCCTCGGGCAAGCCGGGGGTGTGCGGGGCGCAGACCATCGGCGCGAGCAACCTCGCCGCCGGGCTCCGCGACGCCTACATGTCGCACAGCCCGGTCATCTCCCTCATCGGGGGCCGCTTCGGAAACTCGAAATACAGGCTCCCCTATCAGGAGATCGACGACTTTCCGATGTTCGAGCCGACCACGAAGGCGAACTATCAGGTGGACGAGGCCGGGCGGATTCCCGACCTGCTGCGCCAGGCCTTCCGCGATGCGACCTCGGGCACGCCGGGGCCGGTGAACCTTCAGTTTTATGGAAACCACGGCGAGATCGAGCGGGACGTGATCGACCACGAGATGATCGTCGAGGAGCGCCACACCCGGATTCCCCCCTACCGGCCCCGGCCGGATTCTGCGGATGTCGAGCGCGCCGCCGAGCGCCTTCAGGCGGCCCAGCGGCCGGTGATCATCGTGGGCGGCGGGACGCGGACCTCGGGAGCGGGGGCCGAGGTCATCGCCCTGGCCGAAAAGCTTCAGGCGCCGCTCGCCACCTCGACAGGGGCGTACTCGCTGGTGCCCGAGGATCACCCGCTCTACTTCGGCGTTCCGGGGACCTATTCGAGAAGCTGCTCGAACCAGGTGATGCTCAAGGCCGACCTCGTGCTCTTCGTGGGCTCCGAGACGGGCGGGCAGGTCACCCACTTCTGGCGGCTGCCACGGGAGGGCGCCGAGGTCATCCAGATCGGGATCGACGCGGCCGACCTCGGACGCAACTATCCGAACTCGGCCTCGATCCTCGGCGACGCCAAGGTGACGCTCGAGGCGCTGACCGCCGCCGTGAATAAGCGAGAGGCGGGGGCCTGGGTGGGTGAGGTCCAGGGGATCGTGGCCGGCTGGCGGGCCGAGATCGAGCCCCACCGGAACTCGGGCGACACGCCGATGCGCCCCGAGCGGGTGCTCAAGGAGCTTGGCGCCTGTCTGCCCGAGGATGTTCTTCTCGTATCGGACACCGGCCACTCGGCGATGTGGATCTCTCAGCAGCTCTGGATGAACTCGTCGAAATGGGATTTCATCCGCTGCGCCGGCTCGCTGGGTTGGGGCTTTCCGGCCTCGCTCGGGGCGAAGTGCGCCTTCCCGGACCGGCCGGTGGTCGGCGTGATCGGCGACGGCAGCGCCATGATGACGGTCCAGGCGCTGTGGACGGCGTGCAACGACAACATCGCGGCGGTCTACGTGATCTGCAACAACGGGATGTATCGGGTGCTCAAGGTGAACATGGACATCTACAAGGCGGATGTCCTGAAGGAGCCGGAGCCGGGCAGCTCGTACCTGTACATGGACTTCCCGACCCCGTTCGACTTCGCAGCCATCGCCAACGCGATGGGGGTGTACGGCAAGCGGATCACGGAGCCGGGCCAGATCGCTCCGGCGCTGGAGCGGGCCCTGGCGTCGGGGAAGCCGGCGCTGCTGGACATGGTGATCGACGGGTCGCTGTAGGGAGGTTGGCGCCGCGTAGTCCTCGCCCCCGACACGGTTGGCGAGGAGAGCTGCGCGCAGGCCGTGGATCGCCCTCACCCTGACCCTCTCCCAACAGGAGAGGGAATCGGCGGGCACGAGAAGAGCGAAGGGGCCGGGTTGAGATGCCGCGGATGACCGGCAAGAAGGCGCTGGTGGAGATGCTGCGCGCCGAGGGTGTGACCCACATCTTCGGCAACCCCGGGACGAGTGAG
>JAVEPB010000266.1 GCA_030922375.1 bacterium
GGAGGAAGCGTCACCTGCGGAACGGCGCCGGGGGCGGGGGTGAGCCCCGAGGGGGCGGCGGGCGCCGTGATTCCCGGCACCGCCGGAAGCTGGGCGGGGGGCTCGGGGGTTGTCTGCGCGGCTAGGCCACCGGCCAGGCCCGCCCAGACAAAGAAGACCGCAATCAAACCAATCAATGCAGATCGATTAAAAATCATTCCTCGCACCCTCCGGCTATCGATAATCGGAATTTTAAAGACTGTTTACCATAAAACCGTTCAGGGAGAATCCGCCGCACACCGAAAGCCGTAAACCGGAAGCCGGCGGCCCGGCAAATCGCCCGTCCTGCTTGAAATCCGCATAGCACCGCGCCCGTTCACCCAGGAACCGCCCCTGAGTGTCCGGTAAACCACCCCCCCGCGGGAGACCAATTTGGCTCCGTTTTCTCTTCGGCGAAACGGGCTTTCCACCCATTCCCAGACGTTTCCCGCCATATCCTCCACGCCGAAGGGACTTGCTCCTCCGGGCCGGCGGCCAACCGCCTTTGGGCCGCCCCGATCGGGGCGAAGCCCGAAAACCGCGTGCCGCCCTACGAATTTTTTTCCCCAGGGATAGTTTCGGCCCTTATCGCCCTGTCCCGCCGCGAATTCCCATTCCTCCTCGGCGGGAAGTCTTTTGCCCGCCCAGCGGCAATAAGCCCTTGCCTCGTTCCAGGTCACCCCCACAACCGGAAGGTGGGGGCCCACGAATCTCGCCCATTTCCAAAAGGGCGGTTTCGCCGCGCCGGCCCTTCGGACAAAAGCGGCATACAGGGCGTTTGTCACTTCAAGCCTGTCGATCCGAAAGGGCGCAATTCTTATTGGCGTCCGGCGCGCCACCGGGAGCAGGCCTCCGGGCACGTTCACCATGGTGTGAAAAGAAGGGAGTTGGGCGCGGATGAATTTTCCCTTCCCCAGGGAGAGCAGGAGTTCTTTTTTCTTCTTCGGAATGGGGCGTTTTTCTTTTTTGGGCCTTTCGGGCAAGGGCTCCTTTAAGGCCTCCATGAGCGTTTCCGGGACCCGGTCTTCTTTCTCCCGTTCGGCAGGGGACTTCTCCTTGAGAAAACCAAACAGGCGATCCGAAATTTTTTCTTCGCCGTTTTCGGGCTTGTCGCGCTTCTCGCCCGGCGGCCTGGGCAACGGCGCGCCCTTCAATTTCATCTCCTTCAATTCGTCTTCGATGTTCGCGAGTTCGGGCCACCGTTCCCTGTCGAGCGACCCGAGAAGCGCCTTCGCCTTTTCGGTCCGGCCATAGCGGAAAAAGAGGTAGGCGAGCCCGCGGCGAACGCCCCTGTCGTGGGGGTAGCGGTTGTGGGCATCTTGAAAGATTGGGAAAGCCTCGCCCGGCCGGCCCGAGTCGTAGAGGGTCCAGCCCAGCCCGGACAGTGAGTGGAGATAGCCAGGAGCCAACTCGAGCGCCTTTCGGAAATGACGAACGGCAGATTCGTAGTATTCGTTCCGGTAGGCGCGCTCTCCCTTTTCGCTCTCCTTGGCGGCGGCCATGTGCTTCAAGAGGGCGGGGTCCGGAGATTTTTTTTGTGGCTTGACCGGGCGCGGTTTGAGGGCATGTGGCCTGGCCAGCGGGGGCGGGACAAGGCGTCGCTGCGGCCTCGGGGCGACACCCGGAGACACCGCCTGCGGCCGCCGGGCCGCGCAACCCGCAACGGCGACAGCCACGGCTGCGGCGCAGACAATTCCGCTAAAAATGGATGGGAGGGTTCTCGGCACGGCTCGTCCCGCAGATACCTTAAGAGTTTCCGTTTTCCTCGATTCGGCCCAGCGCCGCAACCCGGTCGGCTCCCTTTGTGTCGATCAGGCGAACCCCCTGAGTGGAACGTCCGATGACAGAAACGTCCCTGACCCTGGCCCTTATCATTAGTCCGCCGGTCGTGATTAGCATGAACTCGTCTTCCTCGCTAACCCTTCGAACGCCGATCACTTTTCCGTTTTTCCGGGTGACCTTGAGATTAATGACACCCTTGCCGCCGCGGTTGGTGGTCCGGTAGTCGTCGATCAGGCTGCGCTTTCCAAAACCGAGCTCGGTGGCCGTTAAAATCGTATCTCCCGAGGAAACGATTTCCATTCCGACGACAAAATCGCCCTTCGCGAGGCCGATGCCGCGAACGCCGCGGGCCGTCCTGCCCATCGGGCGCACGGCGGCTTCGGGGAAACGGACCGCCTTTCCGAGTTGTGTCCCGATGAAAATTTCACGCGATCCGTCGGTTTGACCGACGCCAACCAGCTCGTCGCCCCCGTCGAGGCCCAGCGCGATAATTCCGCCGACGCGGGGGCGGCTAAACGCGGTGAGTTCGGTTTTCTTGATGGTGCCGTTTTTCGTCGCCATAAAAACATAGCGATCGGGCTCGAATTTTCGGACCGGGAGAACGGCGGTGATTTTCTCGCCCGAGGAGAGATTGAGCACGTTGACCACGGCCTTGCCGCGCGCCGCCCGGCCCGCCTGAGGCACTTCGTGCACCTTGAGCCAGTAACATCTCCCGTTGTTAGAGAAGAAGAGAAGGTAGTCGTGGGTTGAGGCTATAAACAAATGCTCGACGAAATCCTCTTCCTTGGTGTTCATTCCGACGACGCCCTTGCCGCCGCGGCGCTGGGAGCGATAGAGGCTAATGGCGTTTCGCTTGATGTAGCCAGAGTTCGAAATCGTAACCGCCATGTCCTCTTCGACGATCATGTCCTCCAGGGCGATGTCGCCCGACTCGTCGACAATTTCCGTCCGGCGCTCGTCGGCAAATTTTTTCTTCACCTCCCCGATCTCTTCCTGGAGGATGCCCGTCTGAATTTTTTCGTCCACCAGAATCCGCCGAAAGTGCTTGATCGCCTTTCGTAGCTCTTTGTATTCCGATTCGATTTTGTCTCGCTCCAGCCCGGTCAGACGCTGGAGGCGCATCTCGAGGATCGCCTGGGCCTGAACTTGAGTGAGGCCGAACTTCGCCATCAACCCCTGGCGGGCGATATCGGCGGTCTTGCTCCTGCGGATGAGTTTGATCACGGCGTCAATCTTGTCGAGCGCAATCCGGTAGCCCTCTAGAACGTGGGCGCGCTCTTCGGCTTTCCGTAGATCAAACCGCGTCCGGCGAAGGAGAATCTCCCGCCGGAAACTGAGGAAGTGGGACATCATGTCCCTGATCGGCATGACGCGCGGCTGGTTGTTCAGCAAGGCAATCATGATGACGCTGAAGGTGATCTGTGTTTGGGTGTGTTTGTAAAGCCTGTTTAAAACAGCCCCTCCCACGGCATCTCGCTTGAGTTCGACGACGATGCGCATGCCGTTCCGATCGCTCTCGTCCCGGATGTCCGAGATTTCCTTCACGCGGCCGGCGCGCACAAGATCGGCGATCTTTTCGATCAGGCGCGCCTTGTTTACGGTATAGGGAATCTCGGATATGACGATTCGCTGGCGCCCGGTGCGGTCGTCGATCTCCAAAAGCGCGCGCGCGCGAAGCTGGAGGTGGCCCCGGCCGGTTTCGTAGTAGTCGCGTATCCCCTTGCGGCCATAAATGATTCCGGCAGTGGGGAAATCCGGTCCCGGGAGCACCTTGATCAGCTTGTCGAATTTGACGTTCGGATTTTTCAGAACAAGCAAAAGGGCGTCACAGAGCTCCCCGAGATTGTGCGGCGGAATGTTCGTCGCCATTCCGACGGCGATTCCCGTCGAGCCATTGAGGAGAAGGTTGGGAATGCGCGAGGGAAGGACGGAGGGCTCCCTCCGGGTGTTGTCGTAGTTGTCGACAAAATCGACAGTTTCCTTTTCGATGTCGGTGAGTATGTTCTCGGCGATTTCGGTCATGCGCGCTTCGGTGTAGCGCATTGCGGCGGGCGGATCGCCGTCAACGGAACCGAAGTTGCCTTGGCCGTCCACCAGAACGCCCCGCATCGAAAAATCCTGGGCCATCCGGGCGAGGGCGGGATAGACGACCGCTTCGCCGTGGGGGTGATAGTTTCCGCTTACGTCACCAGCGATTTTGGCGCACTTGCGGTAGGCCTTGGTGTGATTCAGGCCGAGGTCATTCAAGGTGACCAGGATCCGGCGGTGGACCGGCTTGAGGCCGTCGCGGACGTCGGGCAGCGCCCGCGCGATGATTACGCTCATGGCGTAGTCCATGAACGATGTACTCATCTCCTCTTCGATGTTAACGCTTTGAAGATTGTCCATGCCTCGGGGTCTCTCCTTGCGCTCACCTCCCCTGCGGGAGGGGGCGCCAATGTGAAACAACCAACTCTGACTTTCGCCGTGATCGCTGCGGGGCGGGCGTTAGAACGAAAGATGATAGTACCACAAAATAACGCGGTTAGGGCCTGAAAAAACAAATGGTTGCGCTGTGAGCGGCCCCCGTTTCGCCTCTTTTTTCAAGGGGTTGGAGGGGGCATATTTTCGCGTCAATCGCCCGGGCCCGCCGCCGGGCGACACCCTGGCTTCCGGTTTTATGCGGCGACAGGAATCAGGTCGGTTTCTTGTTTTTCATCATCAAAAAAACAGTCTCCGCCACCGTCTCGATCTCGACCTGCGCGTTGTTAAAGACGACATCATACCTGAGCGGATCGGAGACATCCTCGCCCGTAAAGTCGCGCACAAACGCCTCGCGCTGTCTTTCCTCCCGGGCCGCAATCGCTTCGGCCTCGAGGGCGCCGACGTTTCTTTCCGCCGCTATTTTTTTGGCACGCCAGGACAACGGGGCTATCAGGCGAACGTGCAACCCTGCCTCGACTCCCCCGCAAGCAATTCCCCCGCCGCAGCCCAAAATAATTACGCGGCCAGCCCCGGCGAGCGCCGTGAGGGCCTCGGCTAGGGTCTCGTAGGCCTGATACTCCGTCGGCCTTCCGCCGAGCAGCGACTCAACCGTCTGGCGAATGAAGCCACGGCGGCTGGTGTTCAGTGCGTCCACAAATTTGGCCGCATCTCCCTTTTTTTCGGCGATCTCCTCGACCACCTCTTTCCCCATCACCGCCCACGGAATCGGCTCCGGGGAAGCGAGGTTAAGCCGTTTGGCGAGAAGATTGGCAAGCTTGAAGCCCTCGCAGCCATATTGCCTGGAGATGGTGACAAAGGGCCAGACGGCTGGCACGGCCTGTTTTCCTGTCTGGGAGTGTTGCCTGACTTGCCACGACAGGAAATCCTGAATGCCGGCGGGAAGCGTTTCCAGGGCCATTTCGAGATCCTCCCCTTGGGGGCCCGGCCGCAATCTCGGGCGTCCACAAAAAAACGAGAAATCGGGTGGGAGGACTTTCCTGCCGCCGCTAACCGCGGGCTCGAGACCTACTGTCAATATAGGCCTAAATGTCTAGGTTTCGCACTTCGAGGGCGTGTTTTTCAATGTGGGCCCGGCGGGGGTCCACCGCGTCGCCCATCAGGGTCGAGAAGGTGTCTTCTATCTGAACGAGATTTTCCAGGTCGAGATTTACCTGGCTCAAGACTCGCTGGCTGGGGTCCATGGTCGTCTCCCAGAGCTGATCCGGGTTCATTTCGCCAAGACCCTTGTACCTCTGGATGGACAGGCCCTTTTGCCCGAGCGCCCTGAACTGGCGGAGAAGATCTTCGCTATGATTGACGGACAATTCCTCGCCGCCGCTTTTGATGATGAACGGGGGCTCGCCAATATCCACAATCTTTGCCGATGCGGCATGAAGCTTTTTAAATTCCTTCGATTCCAGCAAAAAAGCGTCAATCCGCGTGGTCAGATCGCGATCAGCTCTTTTTGTATGAACGATCACGGCTCTTGGCTTGCCGGTTTCGTCGTCCTTGCGTATTTCGAACCCGGGCGCGCCGTCGCCGGAGTGCTCCTCCTTAAAAAGACGCTTGACCATCTTCTCAAGGTCCTTGGCGCCCCTGGCGGTAAATATTTTCTTCGGGTCAAGCTCCGGCTCGTCCGCCAAAAGCCGTATTATCCTCGTGTCCACCCCCCGGCGCGCATAGTGGCTGTCGGCTTCCTCCGCGCTGCCGAGCAACAACAAAAGATCTCTTAGCTTTTTCCCCTTGATGGCCTCTACGCCCTTGCCTTTGGATTTGGCGCTTTTCTTGGGTCCCTTTTTGGGTTTTCCGTTTCGGTTGGATGTCACCTCGGCGTCCTCGGTGGCCGCCGCGATGATAAAGTCTTCAAAGGCGTTGTCGTCCTTGATATAGGTTTCGTTCTTTCCCCGCTTTACCTTGTAAAGAGGGGGCTGGGCAATGTAGAGGTTTCCTTCTTCGATCAGTGGCCGCATGTGGCGGAAAAAGAACGTCAGCAACAGGGTTCGAATGTGGGATCCGTCCACGTCGGCGTCTGTCATGATCACGATTTTGTGGTAGCGGAGTTTCTGGGGATCGAAGTCATCCTTGATGCCGGTGCCGATGGCCATCACCATTGTTCGGATTTCTTCGTGCCCGAGCATCTTGTCGAGCCTTGCCTTCTCGACGTTCAGGATTTTTCCCTTGAGCGGCAGGATCGCCTGATAGGCCCGATCGCGTCCCTGTTTCGCCGAACCGCCAGCCGACTCGCCCTCAACCAAAAACAACTCACAGAGCGCCGGGTCGCGCTCTGAGCAATCGGCAAGCTTTCCGGGCAGCGAGCCGCTGTCGAGGGCGCCCTTCCGGCGAGTGAGGTCACGAGCCTTTCTTGCGGCTTCCCGGGCCCGGGCCGCCTGAATCGCCTTGTTGACGATGCGCCGGGCAATCGGCGGGTTTTCCTCGAAGAAGGTTCCCAGCCTATCGTTTACCGCTTGTTCGACAATGCCCTTCATGTCGGAATTTCCGAGCTTGGCTTTTGTTTGGCCTTCAAACTGGGGATCGGGGAGCTTCACGCTCAATATCGCCGTTAGCCCCTCTCGGATGTCGTCTCCGGATGGGGGTGCTGTGTTTTTTAAAAGATTGTTTGTGGTGGCATAGCGATTGATTGTTCGAGTAAGGGCGGTCCTGAAACCGGCCAGGTGCGTCCCGCCCTCGGTCGTGTTGATGTTGTTGGCATACGAATAGAGTGTTTCGTTGTATCCGTCGTTGTATTGAAACGACACCTCGACGACAACCTGATCGCGCTCGGTTTTAATATAAATTGGCCTTTTGTGAACCGCGTCCTTGGTTCTGTTTAGGTATTCAACAAAAGAAACCACGCCCCCCCGGTATAAGTATTCTTCCTTTTTGTCTGCCCTTGCGTCTTCAAGGACGATTTTTAGGCCGCTATTCAAAAAAGCCAATTCTTGAAGACGATGAGTTAGTGTGTCGAAACCAAACTCAAGCGTTTCAAAAATCTCAAAATCCGGCTTGAATGTAATTGTCGTGCCGGTCGATTTGACTTTTCTTTCTTTTTGAATCTTTCCCCTTGATTTGCCGCGATCAAACGCGATGGTGTGAAGATATCCATCTCTTCTTATTTCTGCAGTCATCCACTCCGAGAGCGCATTAACGCACGACACGCCAACGCCATGGAGGCCGCCCGACACTTTGTAGGCACTATTTTCGAACTTGCCGCCGGCGTGCAGCTTGGTCAAAACCACCTCGGCGGCTGAGATTTTCTCTATGGGGTGCCTGTCTACGGGAATCCCCCGGCCGTTGTCTTTAACGGTGACCGAGCCGTCTTCGTTGATTATGATGTCAACGCGATCTCCATACCCCGCCATTGCCTCGTCGACGCAATTATCAACAACCTCAAACACAAGATGGTGCAATCCCGACGAGCCGGTGCTCCCGATATACATCGCCGGGCGTTTTCGAACCGCCTCAAGGCCTTCCAAGACGCGAATGTCTTTGGCGGAGTAGTCGCCGTTCCCGTTTGCTGTGGGTGTTTTCTTTTTTGGTTTGGTTTTTGTTGTTTTTGCCATTTTCTGTCTGTTTTCCGGGCTTTTTGCCAACCTTATCCCTGGGCTTTTTTAGAAGAAATCTTGCCGCTATTCACTAAATATATTCCGGCGCCCTTGGTGCTTTTTGGTTTTTCTGTGGACGTAACAAACACTTGCGCTCCCATTGTCCCCAGATATTCCAGCACCATTCTTCTTCTTTGTTCGTCGAGTTCGGAACTTAAGTCATCAAGTAAAACGATCGGTTCGTCGCCCCTTTTTTTTGTATAACTTTCAGCTGCGGCCATAGCTAAAATTATCATCAGCACGCGTTGTTCGCCTTGTGAGGCGGCTTCTTTTGCGCTCATTCCGCCCCATCTAAGTTCAAACTCGTCCAGGTGGGGGCCCCAGAGCGTTCTCCCCCGCTCTCTTTCTTTGTTTCTTAGGTGCCCCGCAGCTTCACCCAGAAATTTTATTATTTCTTTTGCCGGATCTGCGCCACTCTGGAGCTCATTTAAGACCACTTCCCAGTCTCCAGCCGCTCTTCCCGCCACGCCTCCCAAGTATCTTATTTCCAGTAGGGGGCCGGTGCCCATTCGCTCGCCTATTGCCGTTATATATTGGCGGAGTGTTTTTAGATATGTATAGCGGCGGACAATAATTCGGGCGGCTACATCGAGAAGCCTTTCCCCCCAAACATCGATCATATCAGAGTCCCCGCGTTGTTTCAAAATCCTATTCCGTTCCACCAATAACCGGGCGTACTCCCTGGAATCCACCAAATGGCGCCCTTCTTCCGCGGCTACAGCACGATCAAAAGCAACCCTCCTCAGGTGGGGTCCCTCTTTCACAAATCGAAGACTCTCCGGGAAGAAAATCACGGCATGGACCCGATCTAGATAAGAGACCAAATCCACCTCCTCCACCCCGTTGACTTTATATTTTCTCGACATCCCCCCGATTGCCGCCTCCAGCCTCACTCCCTTTTTCCCTTCTTCCTGGCTAAAGTCCCCCCTCAGATACATCTCCCCGCTTTCTCCCCGGGTCATTTTGGCTCGGGAGGCGCGGCGGAAAGATTGGAGGTTGATCAAGAAATAGATTGCTTCCAAAAGGTTGGTTTTCCCTGCCCCGTTCGCACCATGGAAATAATTAAAATGTCTGTGTGGAAAGAGATCAAGAACAACATAATTTCGAAAGTTTCTAAGATGAATTTCTTGGAGATGCACGGTTTTGCCGGGTCCCTATTATTTGTATCTATTAATTAAGATCTGTTAGTAGTAGTAGTAGGTGTTGGGGAAATGTGGGAAGGGGTTGTAGGGTTTTGATAGTACGTTTGTTGTGTGTTTTTGTGGTTGTGGGAAAGTGGGAGGAGGTTGGTGGTTCTGGAGGGGACGAGAGCGAAAAAAAGAGAAAGTTGTGGAAAAATGGGAGAGTTGTTCACAGCGGCCCCTTATTGTTGCAACAGGTCCACGCGCTCGCTTAGGCGTTGAACGGTCGCGGAAAAGGCGGAGTCTTTGTCGACAAGATCCTGAATTTTCCGGGTGGAATGAATAACGGTGGAGTGATCCTTTCCACCGAAACGGCGGCCAATCTCGGTTGTGGAGGCGGGAGTTAAATTTCGGCTGAGGAACATTGCCACCTGCCGGGGAAGGGTAAATGCCTGGGATCGGTTTTTCGATTTTAAATCTGAAACCCTCACCTGATAATGTTCCGAAACAACCCGCTGAATATTTTCGATTGTCGTAACGCGAGAGGGCTCTCTGATAATTTGCTTGAGGAGCTCCTCGGCGATAGGCAGGTCAATGTCGGTGCCGTGCAGGGAGGCATGAAAAATAAGCTTAATCAAACAACCCTCGAGCTCGCGGATATTGGATCGAACCTTGTCGGCGACAAAATGGGCAACCTCGGTGGGGAGGTTGAAGTTTTGTTCGGCCGATTTTTTTTGGAGAATGGCCACCTTGGTTTCAAAATCCGGAGTACCAACGTCCACCATCATTCCCCAAACAAATCGGGCCCGCAGCCGCTCCTCAAGACCAGGCGTATCCTTGGGGACGCGGTCACTGGTAATAATTATTTGTTTTCCAGCCTCATAAAGGGCGTTGAAGGTGAAGAAAAACTCTTCCTGGGTGCGTTCTTTTCCGGCGATAAACTGTATGTCGTCCACAAGCAAGGCGTCGATTTTCCGGAACTTGCTTCGGAATTCGGGCATATGGTTTCGCTGAAGAGAGCCAATGAGTTCGTTAATGAAATTTTCGGCCGAGGTATAGTAAACGCGGGCGTTGGGACGCCGTTCTAAGAGGCCGTGGGAGATGGCGTGAAGAAGGTGGGTTTTGCCAAGGCCAACACCACCGTAAATGAAAAGGGGGTTGAGCCTGGAGCCTGGCTCGCCCGCGACCTGGAGACTGCAGGCGTGTGCCAGTTGATTAGAGGCTCCGATGACAAAAGTGTCGAACGTATATTTTGGGTTCAGGAAATCGGGCTTCCGCGGAGCGGGTGCCGGCGGAGGGGTGGGCAGGAGAACGTGCCCGGGATCTGGGGCCGCTCCGTTTCGGTGTGCGGAGCCCTCGGGAAATTCAATTTGAAGAGAGACGCCCTCTCCCCCCTCCAGGCGAACCACATCACCCAGAATCCCCCAATAGCGGTTGCGAATGGTTTCAGCAAAAAACCGATCCGGAACTTGAACGGTGAGGGTGGAATCGGTGCTGGAAGTCTGGCGGGAAGTCGAAAACCAGCGCTCATATGCTTGGGGAGAAATTTCGTCTTTAATTCTCTCCAGACACCTGTCCCACAAGCTGTTCATAATAAGTGCCTTATATCCACGCCGGGCAGCCGGAAACACAAGATGTGACGCCGAACAGGGCTCGGGGGCGTAATATTACCTAAAAAGTTGCACATTCAAGGCAAGACCTAAAAAGCAAAGCCCAAGACGGGCCAATCACACGCGGACAGCAGTTTCCAGGATAATACGCCCAAATGCCCCAGATATCCACAAAAAACACCTCTTCTTGTGATTTTTCCACACCAGAATGCGAATTTTGTGGTCCGGGCGAGGCGAGAATGTGGAAAACTGGCCCCTGATGGTCTTTTCGGGCCGTGTCAACGGAGCCCTTAATTTCTTGACAATGGATATCTTCGTGGCTATTGTTGCACTGCTTTTTGGGGGGAGATCAACCTAAACCGCAACGGCTCCCCCAACACAAAGAAAAAAGAGGCAAGGCCGTGAAAAGAACATATCAACCGAACCGAAACAAACGCGCGAAATCCCACGGGTTTCGAAGCAGGATGAAGACAACGGGTGGCCGTTCCATTTTGAAACGGCGGCGGGCCAAGGGACGAAAAAAGCTTTCGGTATAAGCGCTTGGCCCGAGGTTGTGCCCTTTCTTACGAGAAGCCGGCTGTGGATCAAAAACTCCGACCGGAAATGAAAATTCGGCGGGGCCCGGATTTTAAGTTGGTTCTAAAGAAAGGCAACAAACGCCGCTGTCGCCACTTTGTTCTTTATGTGCTGGCGGATACGGGCGGACCAACCAGGGTCGGTGTCATCGCCTCCCGAAAATCTGGAAATGCCGTCAAGCGCAATCGCGCCAAGAGGCTTGTTCGCGAGGCATTTCGCAAAAATCGAGATATTATGCCGGTGGGGTCGGATGTGGTCGTCATTGCCGGACGTTCGATGGCTGACGCGGAGCAAAAGGAAATTGAAAAGGCGTTCCTCGACGCTCTTGGGCCTGCCCATGGGTGAGCGGGTTGTCAATATATTTCAAAATTCCCTCTCGGTTGCCGCAGCTATTTTAATCCGGGCGTATCAGCTTTTGATTTCCCCGGTGCTTCCGGGAAGCTGTCGATTTAATCCTTCCTGCTCGCATTATGCCATGGAAGCCTTTCGTCGCCATTCGCCGGCCCGGGCGATATGGCTCGCCTTTCGCCGAATTGCCCGATGCCATCCTTTCCATCCGGGCGGAGAAGACCCGGTTCCCTAGCGGGCCGGATGGAGACGCGCTGAATGGAAAAAAATGCAATTCTTGCCGCAGCCTTATCGATCGCTGTTCTTGTTGCCTGGGAGTATTTTTACATCCGCCCCCAGCAGGAAAAAAATCTCGAGAAAAAACAGCGAATCGCGAAAAGCATAGCGGCGAAGAAACCGAAACAGCCGGCCGCCGCCACTCCCCTCTCTTCGCCGGCAGCCAGTCCCTCCGTGCCAAGCCAGCCCGCGGCCGAACAGGCCGCGCCTGAGGTCGGAGCTCCGGACGAAAGGCGCGTTGTGGTTGACGTGGGCCCGGCCGTATTCGAGTTCACCAACCGGGGCGCCGGCATGGTGTCCGCGCGGCTGAACAAGTATCTGACCGACAAAACCAAACAGCCGATTGAGTTAATCGTGGGATCAAGCCCCTCCGTCCGTCCGCTATTTTTGATGGGGGGAGACGCGGCCCTGAGGCTGAACAAAGCCACCTACCGCGTGGTGGGCGGCGATCTTGCTCTCTCGCCCACGAATCCGGAGGGCAGGGTCAGTTTCGTCTATCGCGACGCCACGGGCCTGGCGGCGGAGAAGACGTTTGTTTTTCGCTACGACAGCTACACGATAGGCACTACGCTTCAGGTGGAGTTTCCCGGCGCGCCCAAGCCCATCGGCATCTCGTGGGCGCCCCGCCTGGGCGGGAGCGGCGGAAACAACTACGGCGGCATAGTCGAAGGGCCGATGAGTTTTGTCGGGGAGGATCTTGAATACGACGCCCCGGAAACGGGAAAGCCCGTGGTTCGGGGCGGAGGAACCAAGTGGCTGGGCATTCAGTCCAAATATTTTCTCGCGGCCCTGATTCCCCGTGGCGGGGACGGCCGGTCGGAGGTTCGGCTGTTGGGCGGAAGCGGCGAAGACAAAAGCTTCGCGACCATCGTCCCGCTTCCCCTCAAACAAAAAACCGCGGCCGCGCTCGACATCTACGTGGGCCCCAAGGAAACGCAGAGACTCAAGAAGCTGAACGCCAGCCTCGAAGAGGCGCTTGATTACGGGATGTTCGCCTTTATCGCGAAACCCCTCATGTACGTTCTTCGCCTCTCCCACTCGGCAACGGGCAATTGGGGCGTCGCCATTATTTTGCTCACCATCCTGATCAAGCTTGTTTTCTACCCCCTTACGCAGGTGAGCATGCGCAACATGCGCAACATGCAAAAGCTTCAGCCCAAAATGACCCAACTCAAGGAAATATATAAAGACGACAAAAACAAAATGAACCAGGAGGTAATGGCTCTTTACAAGGAAAACAAAGTCAATCCAATGATGGGTTGCCTTCCGATGGTGATTCAAATCCCCGTATTTTTCGGGCTTTATAATGCCCTTTTGGTTTCTATCGAACTCCACCAGGCTCCGTTTTTTTGGTGGATAACGGACCTTTCCAAGCAGGACCCGTTTCATGTGTTCACGATTCTCATGGGCCTGTCGATGTTCCTGCAACAAAAAATGACCCCGACCTCGGCCGATCCCTCCCAGGCCAAAATGATGATGTTCATGCCCGTCATCTTTACGGGGATGTTTGTTTATTATCCGGTGCCGGTTGGCCTGGTGATTTATTGGTTTATGAACAACGCGCTTTCCATCGTTCAGCAATATTTCGTCAACAGGTCCGTAACGCCCCCAAAACTTGCCGAAGAAAACTAGAACGCGCCAACCCTGGGTCATGCCGCCGAGCCGGATGCGCCTGTTGGTCAGCGACCAGCGCCGCAGGATAATGCCCCCGGCAAAAACGCTTCGTGCCCTCGGCCTGCGCCGGGGGATGACCATGCTGGACGCGGGGTGCGGCCCGGGCTTTTTCTGCATGCCGGCCTGCCGGATTGTCGGAAAGGACGGCATCGTTCTTGTGTGCGATACCTCGCCGCCGATGCTTCGGGAGCTTCGGGCGCAAAAGAAAAGGCTTGGGCTGAGAAATTTACACATCAGAAAATCCAGCGATCCGAAAATTCCGTTTTCCGACGGATGCGCAGATTTTGCGATGCTTGGTTTTGTTCTCCATGAAACGGCGACGCCGGAAGCGTTAATGGGCGAAGTCCGCCGGACGCTACGTCCGGGTGGACGGGTGATAGTTGCGGAATGGCACCCCAGAACCACGGAATACGGCCCGCCTCTTTGGTGTCGCCTGAGCGTCCGGGAAACGAGAAGAATTGTTCGCGGCTCGGATCTTTTGGTGGACCGGGACTGGAGCTTCGATGACGACACCTACTTCGTTATGGCGCACCGCAAAGGCGCGGCCGGACAGCACGGACTCGCATTTCAGGCGGCCGAGACAATCACGAGACGCAAGACCTGATCCGGAGGGGAAATGAACGAAAGATCGTCCATCAAAGATCATGTGGCAGTTGTCACCGGCGGCGCGGCGGGAATCGGCGAGGCCGTGGTTGGCCGGTTTGCCGTTGAGGGCGCCAGGGTCGCGGTTGTGGACAAAGACCCCGACAAGGGAAATTCGATTGCCGAAAAAATCAAGGCCGACGGCGCGGACGCCATTTTTGTGCGGGCGGATGTCACGTCGGCCCCCGAGACAAAAGAGGCTTTTCGCCAGGCCCTGGAGCGATGGGGGAAGGTCGAAATTCTCGTGAATTGCGCGGGCGGTTTTTTCGAAACCCACGCCATCGAAGATCAGAAAGAAGAGGACTGGGACGCCGTTCTCGCCTGGAACCTGAAAAGCGTTTTTCTGTGCTGCAGGGAAGCCGCACCGGCCATGAAAAAAGAGGGTTACGGGAGAATCGTCAACATATCCTCGCAGGCAGGCCGCACGGGAATTCTCGAGACGGCGCTTCATTACGGGGCGGCGAAGGCGGGCATTCTGGGGCTCACCCGGCGGCTGTCGGTTGAACTCGCCCCGCATGGAATTACGGTAAACGCGGTTGCGCCGGGCGTCGTGCTTTCACCCCGGGTGGCGGAAATGCACAAAGACAGGCTCCCAGAAATCAACAAAACCATTCCGATGGCCAGGCCGGGCGGCGCGGAAGAGATCGCGGACGGCATCTGGTACCTCTCGACACCGGGGTCAAGCTACATCACGGGCGTAACGCTCGACATCAACGGCGGCCGCTGGATGACCTGAGCTATTGTCTGCGGAGCCCGGTCCTAGGTGGGGTTTCGCGCGTCCGCGGCCCGCAAGCTTTCCGCCGCCCTTTCCGGCAACGTCTCGTTAATGTGCATTCCGCTCCCGAGTTCAAGGCCGGCCAGGACCGTCAAGCGGGGGATGATTTCGATCCGCCAGCAGTGGGCGGCGGGGGACTCCCCCGGCCCGAGACGGGTTTCGATATGAAAAAAGGCGTTGAGGGGCGGATCGCCCAGAAGGTCTTTGATTCGCCTGAGCGAACGGGCGAAGGCGGTCCCGGCTGCCGCGATCGCCCCGGGCGGCGAGACGGCGAAGCTGTTTTGAGGGGGCCACGGAACAATTGTTGTTTGATAGGGAAAGCGGGAGGCGAAGGGGCAATAAACCAGGGCGCCGTTGTCGCCGGTTTTGACAATCCGGGAGCCCTGCCTGAGTTCCCACCGGCCTGTTTCCTCGGCGAGGGAATGCCCGTTTTCACGATAAAAACGCTCGGCAATTTGCCGCTCGATGGCAAGGTTGGCCGGGAGAGCGGGGGTCGCGATGACCTGTAGGTGGGAGTGCTCGATTGAAGCGCCAGCAGGCGCACCGTGGTTTTTAAACGGCAAGACCGCCCGAACGGAGGGGATCTCGAACAAAGCGCGCACCCGGCGCTGGAGCATCGAGAGAACCTGGACGGAATGTTCGTCTGGCAGGTCGGCCAAGCCCCGGAGGTGATCGAACGAGTCGATGATTACCTCGTGGCCGCCGCCGCCGGCCATGAGTCCGAAAAGGTCCCCCCTTTCTTCCGTCAGCGCTTCAACGGAAACGGCCGGAAATTTGTTGGCGACCACACGGACCCGCCAAGAAGGCCGATCGCCCGCCTCTCCGATCCTGTCGATTTCGGGCGGCGTTTTTTCCTCGCTGCCCCGGCAAAACGGACAATCCTCTTTGGGCGCCGCAGGTGTCGCGGGCGAGCGGGCGGCGTCCCGGGGCCGGTTGGCCCTTTCCGACGCAAAGAGCGTCCACCTGTCGGCATATGGGTCGCGGCGAAGTTCTGCCATATAATCCCCACGAGCGCGTGGAAAGATTCACCATACAAAACTTGAGGACGGTGATGCCAACATATTCCGGTGGACTGGAGGACCTTTTGTACGGGGACACCATCGCCGCGCTTTCTTCGGCTCCCGGAAGGGGAGCTATCGCCGTCGTTCGCCTGAGCGGGGCCGAAACCGAAAAAGTTGTGCGTAAGATTTTTCGTCCGAAGGATTCCGAAGAGAAATTCGAGAATCGAAAATTTCGCGTGGGAAGGTTTGTGGGGGCGGACGGCGAGGCGTTTGACGAAGGAATGGCCGTTATGATTTTCGGCCCGGGTTCCTATACGGGTGAAAATATGGCCGAGCTTTACTGCCACGGGGGCCCTGGGATCGTGCGGGCCCTTCTTGTGGCGACCAGCGAAGCGGGGGCCCGGCCGGCCGGGCCGGGGGAGTTTACGAAAAGAGCGTTTCTCGCAGGGAAAATCGATCTTCTGCAGTGCGAATCGGTCGCGGACCTGGTTTCGGCCGAGACCCGGCGCGCGGCCCAGGCGGCGCTTTCGCATCTTGATAGCGGCCTTTCAAAAGCCCTTGAATCTATATGGGAAAATATTGTCGAGGCGGGGGCGCATCTTGAGGCGGCAATTGATTTTCCCGATGAGTTTGAGCCTGGAGCGGGCCCGACCGTCCAGGGAAAACCAATGGACGAGAAAGAACTCGCCCGGCGATTTATGGAAATCAGGGATGCGCTCGAGGGGCTTGAAAAAACCTACGATTCGGGCCGGATTCTTCGCGAGGGCGCCCGGATGGCCATTTTGGGCCGCCCGAACGCGGGCAAGTCCACCCTCCTGAATCGCCTTCTGGGAGAGGAGAGGGCCATCATGAGCCCGACCCCGGGCACAACCAGGGACACCGTCGAGGAGGTGTGTGATATCGGGGGAATTCCCGTCCGGCTGATCGACACCGCCGGCATACGGGAAACGGGCGATCCGGTTGAGCTCGAGGGAACCAAAAGAGCGCGCCGGGCCGCCGCCGCCTCGGATATTTGTTTGGTGGTGGTGGACGCGGCGGCCGGGCCGGAAGAGGTCCGCTGGGCTAATGTCGAGTTGGGCGAATTGGACTGTCCGGTCATTGTGGTCGCGAACAAGACAGATCTCCCTCACGCAAAGTCGCCTGATGAATCGAAATTTTCGGGTAGGGCTGCCAGCGTATGTCCCGTCTCGGCATTGACGGGCGAGGGAATCGATAGCCTCAGGGAGGCCATGGCCTCAACCTTAATTGGAAACGAGGGAGACGGATTCGGCGGGAACCGGCTCTTCCTCGCCCGTGAGCGGCACAGTGATTTGGTGGTGAGATGCAAAAAGGCCATCGAGAGAGGAGCCGAAGGACTTACAAACAGCACGTCTCCCGAGCTCGTCGCCGTCGATTTGAACGAGGCGCAGCGGGCGCTTTCAGAGCTTTTGGGCCGAGATTACGGCCAGGCCCTTTTGGATAAAATTTTCTCCACATTTTGCATAGGAAAATGATAGCCTTGCCCTCTTTTCCGATCTTCTGATCGGCGCAGCAGCCAGAACACCAATACATTTCGGCCGGAGAAATATCCCTTTGAACATAAAGCATGACGTGATAGTCGTGGGTGGCGGACACGCCGGGTGCGAGGCCGCAATGGCGGCGGCCCGTATGGGCAAGCGGACCCTTCTCGTTACCATGAACCTCGATACGGTGGGCCTGATGTCGTGCAATCCGGCGATTGGCGGGTTGGCCAAGGGGGTGTTGGTGCGCGAAATCGACGCTCTTGGTGGTGAAATGGGGCGGGCCATCGATGCCACCGGCATCCAGTTTCGCATGCTCAACACGAAAAAGGGCCCGGCCGTTCAAGCTCTCCGCGCCCAGGCCGACAAGCAGATGTATCGACTTCACATTAAACAGGCCGCGGAAAACCAGCCGGGCCTTTTTTTAAAGCAAGGCTCATTAGCCTGTCTTTTGATTGAAAACAACAAGGTGGTTGGCGTGGAGACGCGACTCGGGGAAAAATATCTTGCCCCGGCCGTTATTTTGACGCCGGGGACATTTACGGGCGCGATACTGCACTTCGGAGACAGGAGAGTTGAGGGAGGCCGGGCCGGCGAGGCCGCCTCGAAGGGGCTTACCGGCCAGCTTGCGGAGCTTGGCTTCAGAATCGGCAGAATGAAGACCGGAACCCCGCCACGGCTCGACGGGAAGTCGATCGAATATGGTGCGTTAAAGGTCCAGCCCGGCGACGAGCCTCCCCTCCCGTTTTCGTTCCGGACAAAAGAGATTACGCAAACGCAAATCCCCTGCCACATTACCTACACAAATGAAAAATCACATGCCTTGATTCGCGAAAACATTGATCGGGCCCCGATGTATAACGGCCAAATCGAAGGAACCGGGGTAAGGTACTGCCCCAGCATCGAGGATAAAATCATGCGCTTTCCGGACAAGGAGGCGCACCAGATATTTCTCGAGCCGGAAGGCCGAAATACCCGGGAAGTCTATGTAAATGGGCTTTCCACCAGCCTTCCCGTCGATGTTCAGCTGGGCGTAATCAGAACCATCGAGGGACTTGAGAGGGCGGAAATGATGCGCCCCGGCTATGCGGTTGAGTACGATTACGTGGACCCGACCGAGCTGAACCCGGGCCTGATGACCAAGCGGGTGGACGGTCTTTTTCATGCGGGCCAGATAAACGGGACAACCGGCTACGAGGAGGCCGCCGCCCAGGGAATTATGGCCGGCATCAACGCGGCCCGTTTCGTGGGCGGAGAGGAGCCGATCGTCCTCGGGCGGGAGCAAGCCTATATCGGGGTGTTGATTGACGACCTGGTGACCAAGGGGGTTCAAGAGCCCTACCGCATGTTCACCAGCCGGGCGGAACACCGCCTCAACCTTCGGCACGACAACGCCGACGCGCGGCTGATGGGGTTGGGGCGCAAGGTGGGCTCGCTCGACGAGAGGGCCTATGACGAAAGTTTCGAAAAGTCGCGGAAATGCTCAGAAATAATTGAATATATTGAAGTTACGAACATTAACCCAAAAGATGACATTGCCGCCCTGCTCGAGGGCTCCGGTTCGACCTCTCCTCGCAAAACATTGAAACTAGGTGATTTATTGCGCCGACCCGAGATGACACCCGAGCTGGCGGCCCGCGCGGACAATCTGATGGGCGGCTGCTTTCGAGACAAGTGGGAAGAGCTCGACAATGAAGCCCGCCGCTTTGTCCTCGCCGAAATCAAGTATAAAGACTATTTTAAGCGCGAAACCAGGCAGGTCGCTGCATTGCGCGCCGCCGATCGCGTCCGGATTCCAGACACTTTCTCCTATGGCAACGTGAAGAACCTGACCGCGGAGGTGCGCCAGCGCCTGGAGGAGATCCGCCCCAAAACCCTCGGACAGGCAGCGCGCATTTCGGGAGTAACCCCCGCCGCGGCTACCGTCCTCGAATTCCACCTCCGCCGGGCAGCCGCTTCCGCAACCGGCGGTACGCAGGAACAAGAATAACCGCCACCTGTTCCGGCCCATCGAGAGCCCGCCCCGCCTATTCCGAAAAGCCCTCCCGCCATTCCTTGCTCCTTTCAATGGGAGAGCATTTTCGATGATTTGTTCCACATGAAACAATTTTCAATTTTTTCGGGTTTCACGTGGAACAAAACCTTGAATTTCGTTTGTTGCTGTGCGAAGCTCTTGAAAATGTAAATCACTACTCTAATTTCCCGGGAAATGATGCAAGAAAAAACACTCACCCCCCAATCGCCGGTTTCCGGAACCCGGGAAAACAGCTCGCCGGGTTGCCGTGTCATTGCCGTAGTTAACCAAAAAGGAGGGGTGGGGAAGACCACCACATCCGTCAATCTTTCTGCCTGCGTGGCCGTAGCCGACAAGCCCACCCTCCTGGTCGATCTCGATCCCCAATCCAACGCCACGAGCGCCTTCGGCATTTCGGCCGACGATTCCGCCCTTTACCGGTCGCTTGTTCTGGGCGATCCGCTAGGCCGCGAATTCATACAAGATACTGAAATCAAAAGACTTAAAATAGTTCCATCCTCCGTTGACCTGGTCGGGGCGGAGCTTGAACTGGCGGATGTCGATAACCGGACAGGCCGCCTGAAGGCGTCTCTTGAGCCTTACAAAAAATACTTTCGTTATATTTTCGTTGACTGTCCCCCCTCCTTGAGTCTGCTCACCCTGAACGCCCTCAAGGCCGCCGACGAGATCCTGATACCCATCCAGGCCGAGTATTTTGCTCTTGAGGGCCTGGCACGGCTTATCAAAACAGTCGATCGCGTCCGTGGGTCGATCCATCCGGGCCTTCGTCTTGGGGGAATTGTTTTGACGATGTACGACGCGCGGACCAACCTTTCCAGGCAGGTCGGCGAGGATCTTCGCTCCCACATGCCGGACCTTGTTTACCGGGTGGCGATTCCGCGAAGCGTTCGTCTGGCCGAGGCCCCGAGCCACGGAAGACCGATAATCGCTTATGATATTTCTTCCTCGGGCGCACAGGCCTACCTCGCGATGGCCAGGGAGTTTCTGATGCGCGTGGAATTGAAAGGACACGAATAATGGCGACGGCAAAAAAAAGAGGACTTGGCCGCGGGCTCGATGCTCTTTTGTCGGCGGACACGGACGCGGCGCCCCCGGCGGCGCACGCAATGAAGCCCGATCCGGACCGCGCATCGCCGACCGAGCCCGACGGGAGTCGCATCATTCAGGTGTCGATCGATCGTCTTCAGCCTGGCGTTCACCAGCCGCGAGTAGAGTTTGACGATGACGAGTTGGGAGAGCTGGCCGAATCCGTCCGTCGTCACGGCGTGCTCCAGCCGATCCTCGTGAATCCCTCCGGCAACGGATATCAGATTGTCGCCGGGGAGCGGCGTTGGCGGGCGGCCCGGATGGCGGGCCTCCCCGAAGTGCCTGCAATCCTCATCAACGCGGCGGCGGAGGATTCACTGGAAATCGCCGTGATCGAAAATATTCAGCGCTCCGATCTGAACCCGATGGAGGAAGCCGCCGCCTACGAAAGCATGATGGTGCGCCTCGCCCTTACCCAGGAAGAGGTTGCCGCCCGTGTCGGGAAAGACCGCTCCACGGTGGCCAACTATATACGCCTGCTCCGGCTGCCCGCCTCGGTTCAGGAGATCGTGGCCGCCGGAGATTTGTCCATGGGCCACGCACGCGCCCTTTTGGCCCTTCGCGAGGAAGAGGAAATCCTGAAACTTGCCCGGGTGGCGGAAAAATCCGGCCTTTCGGTGCGCCAGCTCGAGAGCCGGGTTCGAAAGGTGCTTGCGGGTCCGGCGGCCAAAAGAGGAAGATACGCGGTATCTTCCCAGGAAGAGGGCCCCACCGGGCCGCAAGCGGTATTCCTTCGCGAAATCGGCGATCGTCTGCGCGGGACATTGGGAACCAAGGTGCTGATTCATGGCGACGAGAAAAAGGGACAGGTGGTTATCGAATATTACTCGGCCGAGATTCTTGAGGGCATACTGGATAGGCTTTCGTAAAACGCGTCCCCCTGAAAACTATTTGACCGGTTAGCGGAGGAAAATTAATGGCCCGCAGCGACAAGAACTACGAAAAAAGCATACGAGCGTTTTTGGGGGAAGGAACCGAGTTCAAGGGCGTGATTTCTTTCGAGGGCACCGTGCGGGTCGATGGCGTACTTGAGGGGGAAGTCGTCACCGAGGATACGTTTATTATTGGAGCGGCCGCGCGCATCACCGCGAACATTCAAGCCGGAACCGTTATCGTGATGGGTGAAGTGGAAGGCAAGATAGAGGCCAAGGAGAAATGCGAAATACGGGCGGGAAGTCACGTCAAGGGCGAAGTGTACACGCCGAGCATTTATATCGAAGAGGGTGCGGTTTTCGAGGGCGCCTGTCACATGACCGGAAACGACGCACAGATCGAAGGCCAACTTCCCCCGGCCGCCGAGACAGCCTGAGAGCAACCCCTCGCATTTCCGGCCACGCGGTTCCGATGCGGCCGGCACTATCGAGCATTCTTTCCGATCCTCGGCGGTTGAGCCGAGGGTCAACGATCCGGGCGATAAGGAAAATTTTCGCGGCGCCTATTTACGGAAAAGGGAGGTTTTTCCCGGGCGCCGGCAATCATGGGGCATACATGGAATCAAGATCGATGTGGGCGATTTGTGCGGGGTTCGTATTCTGGTTCCTGATGGCCGGATTCATATATACGAAGAATTCCGGGATGGCAGCCGCTCTGGGCGCGGTCACGGTTGCCGGTGTACTGATTTGGAACGCCGTTGGCCGGCATCAGGAAAGACGGGCGGCCCGCCCGGAGCCGCCCCTTCCGTCCGACTTGCCTGATTTCGATTTCAAGGATGTGAAACCGAAAGATTTTGAATGAGCCGTTTCCTGGTTTGGGCGTTTTTGGCGGTGGCCGTTGTTTCGGGTTGTGGGGGAACGGGCCGAGGGCCCGGCCCCTCGGCCCTCCCCGCAGGAAAGGGCCGGGACGTTTCGCCAATGGTGCTTGTTCCGGCCGGAGAATTTTTTCGCGGAAGAGACGCACGGCCGGACCCATCCAAAAAGAGAGACGATTTTCCCGGAAGGTTCGTTTACCTGGATTCGTTTAAAATAGATAAATTCGAGGTAACCAACGCAGCCTACGGGCGGTTTGTGCGCGCTACGGGCCGGCCGGCGCCGAGCGTTCGAAGCGCCGCGAGGCGCATTGGGAGCTGGAGCCGGTTTGCTTGGAGCGGAAACAGGGCGCCTCCGGGCGCGGGAGACATACCGGTAACCCTGGTTACCTGGTTCGACGCGGAGGCGTATTGCGCCTGGACCGGCAAGCGGCTTCCGACCGAGGCGGAGTGGGAGAAAGCCGCCCGGGGAACGGACCGCCGTATTTTCCCTTGGGGCGACCTGGCCGCACCGGGGTCGTCGAATTTCGGGAAACGCCAGAAGGGCCCCCTACCGTCCGGAAACTTCCCCCTCGACAAAAGCCCCTACGGAACGGTGGACATGGCGGGAAATGTCGCGGAATGGGCGAGTGATTATTATCAGGCCGCCTACTACGCCCGGTCGCCGGCGCGAAATCCGAAGGGCCCGCGGCGCGGCAGCCTCCGGGTTGTGCGGGGCGGGTTCTGGAGGAGCCCGAAAAAAGACATTCGCACCGATCGCCGCTGGAAAGGGGCTCCGTCGAAAGCCCATGCCGGAGTCGGCTTCCGGTGCGCCAGGGCGGCGGCGCCGGGCCGATGAGCAACGCGCAGTTCGTCATATTCGCGCACAGCGGAGGCTACGATAGCCTTTACCAGGTGGCGACGCTGGCGGTGAGCGCCGCCGCCAATGGCGACGATGTCAGGGTGATTCTTTTTTTCGACGCGCTTCGGCGATTCGCGGAAGACGATCTGGACGACACCCGGCTTCCGGCCTCCTACGGAGAGGAGGGCCCCAAGATCGAGGCGCGAATGAAAAAAGCGCGCGCGCACTCGGTGAGCGATCTTATCGATACCGCCCGCCAGACGGGGAGGTTGAAACTATACGCCTGCGCCGCGCAGGTTAAATTCCTGGATATTTCGGCGGAGGACCTGGAAGGCGTCGTGGACGAGGTAATCAGCTTGCCGAACTTTCTCAAACAGACGAGCGGCGCCCGCACGAAGCTTTTTATATGAAAATTTCGCCGCGCCGGTTTCGCGGGCGTGGGTGTTGTGCTAGAGAGTTTCTTTTCCCGACTTGCGGAGCGATGGAATGAAATTCAAGGTGGGCTTGGCCCAAATAGGCCCGACGCTGGGAAACCTCGAGGCCAACGAGAAAATCATCCGGGGCGAGGTGAAAAAAGCCCTCAAGCGCGGGGTGGACCTGTTGGTGTTCCCCGAGCTCTCGGTCACGGGATATTTCCTGAAAGACATCGTTCCCGAGGCCGCCATCCGCAAAAGCTCGTCCCTGTTCAAGGAGATCGCCGCGATGAGCGAGGAGATCTCCATCGTCATCGGTTATATCGAGGAGTCCTCGCGTCACGGTTTTTACAACACGGCGGGATACTTCGAGGGAGGGAAGCTCCTCCACCAGCACAGGAAGCTCTACTTGCCCACTTACGGCCTGTTTGACGAGGGGAGGTACGTTGGCGCGGGCAAGCGGGTGCGCGCCTTCGACACCCGCTTCGGGAGGGCGGCGATGTTGATCTGCGAGGACGCCTGGCACCCGAGCCTGGCCTACGTCGCTTCGCAGGACGGCGCCGACTTGCTCATCATTCCCTCGTCGAGTCCGGCGCGGGGGGTCAAAAAACAAAATGGCGGAAAATCAAGCCTGGCTATCGAGCGCCAGTGGAATTCCCTGACGCGGGCGCACGCGGCGGCCTTCAGCCAGTTCGTGTTTTTTTGCAACCGGGTCGGCTACGAGGATGGAATCAGCTTCTGGGGCGGTTCCGAGGTCATCCTGCCCACCGGCGAGACGCTTGCCTCCGCCCCCCGCTGGAAGGAGAAGCTTCTTGCCGTCGATGTGGACACCGCCGATGTCCGCCGCGCGCGCATCGCAACGCCCACCCTCAGGGACGAGGACCTCCACCTCACGCTCAGGGAGCTCAGGCGAATCCAGGCCGGCCGCTCCGAGGACTAAAGCCCAGCGCCCGGGCGGCTTTTGGATAAGCCCGGGCCTTTCCCGCAATAAATTCCAGAAACCTCCCCTCCGAACCGGAGCCCTCCTCCCCGGCCAACACCTGCGCCCGGCCCTGGCTTGATCCGGGCTGGCGCTCTCGATCTATTTTAAGTATAATGATCTCAAAAGCTTAAAAGAATCCGAGTTTTGTTGAAAGGATTTCTGCCGGCTGTATTTCTGTTGAAAGGACAGACCGCCCGCATGACTAACGCCGCCCGGACCGCACAGCGCCCCGCCGCGCGCCCGTTTCTCAAATGGGCCGGCGGCAAGGGCCGCCTCCTCCCCCAGTACGCGCCCCTTTTTCCCCGGGAAATCGGCGACTATCACGAGCCATTTCTCGGCAGCGGCGCGGTGTTCTTCAGCCTTTCCCCCAGAATCGAGGGCCGGGCCTATCTCTCCGACCGGATTGACGATCTGGTCCGCACCTTCGAGGCGGTCCGCGCCGACGCCGAGGGCGTGATTCGCCACCTCGGGCGGCATGTATACGAGAGCGATCATTATTACCGCGTACGGGCGCAAAACCCCGCCCGGCTTTCGCCCGCCGGCCGCGCCGCACGGTTTATTTTCCTGAACCGAACCGGCTTCAACGGCCTCTACCGGGTGAATAAAAGCGGGCGCTTCAACGTCCCCTTCGGCCGCTACACCAATCCCAAAATCTGCGATGTAGATGGCCTTCGCCTCGCCTCGGCGGCCCTGGCCCGCGCTCAGATCGGGCGCCGCGGCTTCCAGGATATCCCCGAGTGGACCGAGGCCGGAGACTTCGTCTATCTCGACCCGCCCTATCAGCCGCTCTCGAAGACATCGAACTTCACCGCCTACACCGCCGGCGGCTTCGGCGAGGATGAACAGCGCGGCCTTGCCGAGACCTGCCGCGCGCTCGACGGCGCCGGCGTCCGGTTCATGCTCTCGAACTCCGACACCCCGCTGATCCGGAAACTCTACAAAGGATTCGACATCAGGCAGGTCCTCGCCGCCCGGGCGATCAACTCCTCCACCGCCGGACGCGGCAAAATCCCCGAGTTGGTTGTGAGGAATTACATCTGAAGGCTCACCGCTGTTTAACCACAGAAAAGCTACGTTGCTTGAATCGCGTCTGCCGCCCCTGGTTCGAGTGGCGTGCCGATGGTGGCCGGGTTTCTTTGTTAACCCGTCAAGCCGGTGGCTGAATAAGCTCCATGGCGACGCCATCGGGTCCGGTCACGAAGGCCGCGCGGTTGCCGCCGGGCAGCTCGAACGGCGGCACCGGGATTTCTCCGCCCTTGGCCGCGAAGGCCTCGAGCATTCCGTCGAGACCTTCCACCTCAAAGCAGAAGTGATCGATGCCGAAGCGCTGTTTCCCGGTGGCCGAGGGGTCGATGTCGTCGGTCTCGCGCACGCCCCGGACGAAGAGCAGGCAATCCCCCAGCTGCACCCTCACGTTTCGCGACCCGCGCAGCTCGTCATCGCCGACGATCTCGCCGCCCAGGAATTCCGCGTACCATTCGCCCGTCGCTCGGGGGTCCTGGCTGATAAGATGAACGTGGCGGTAGTTTCCGGTGATGCCCATGAGAGGCTCCTTTTTATTTTTTCTGGATGAGTTCGAACAAAACTTTTTCGGGACCCACAACGAAGGCGGCGTCGCTGCCGCCCGAATGGGCGAAAATCTCCTCGGCAATCTCGACGCCCCCCGCCCGCATGCGCTCGACCATATCCCCGAGGCCGTCAACGAGAAAGCAGATGTGATCGAGGCCGAAGGGCCGGGCACCTCCGGTTTCGATGATTCTGTCGGAGGGCCGTGGTGTGCGGATGCTCAGGGTTGCTTCCCCGATGCGGACGATGACGTTGCGCGCCCCGCGGGGCTCCTCGCGGCCTGTGACCTCTCCGCCCAAGAATTCTCCGAGCCACCGCGCCACCGCCTCGGGGTCGGGGCTGACGATGTGAACGTGGTGGTAGCCGCCGACAACACCCATGACACCTCCTTTGTCCGAGGGGCCTATTTCCCCACTGGTTGGCGGAGGGAAGCGCCCCTCCCCTTAAATTGAGAACGATCAAATCGCCATCGGAGATTCTGTTGACGTGGTGCCAGGAGCCGCCGGGGATGTGGATCAGGTCCCCCTCGGCGGCCTCGATGTCCTCGCCGTCGATATGAAAGATCATCCTGCCTTCGCCCCGGACGAGATAAGCCGCCTCGTCCAACGCTTTTTGGTGGCGGTGAATCTGGTTCCGGTCGCCGCTCTGGCGGGAGAAGGCAAACAGCTCGAGAAACTCCGTCGCAAAGAGATTCGGGGTTCCGGTCTCCTGCTCGTTGTCGGGGACGCTCTCGGGTGGCTCGTCAAAGATATTCCGCCGTATGTAGCGGTCTCCCGGAGTCCCGCCGGTAATATCCACTCCCGGGGTCTCCCCGTCGTCTTCCTGAGCAATGAAGCCCGAGGGCATTTTCCCGCCCCTGAAGTTGAATTCGATGAGATCCTCGTCCCCGATGTTCAGGAGGTTATGGTAGCCGCCTCTCTTCCCGAGCAATACATCGCCCGCGCGGACCTCGAATTTCTCGCCATCGATGGTCAAGAGGCCGCGCCCCTGCCGAATCAGATAGCCCTCGTCCATTTCCGCGTGGTGGCGGTGGTAGGGGGGGCACTGCCCCGGCGCGAGAACGATGATGCGCACCTCGAGGTGCGGTGTTTTGATCAGCACGGGGGATATCGATCCCTTGCCGGCCCCCTCCTCGTAATTCCACTTGAGGTTTTCGATATTTCCAATAAGGGGCATGGCGGCTCCTTGATTGAAGTAACGAATTTTTCGCCGGGTGGGTTGGCTCCCCGGAAACCTAAAGCCTGGCAGGCGGGGGGTCAATCCCCGCCGGGTCCACGGTTCCGCAACGGACGGTTCTGTTGCGGGCTTTTCTCTTGCGATTGGCTTAGCGAGGCGGCATGATACCGACCGCTATGGGTCACCCGAATCGAGGAGGGACGCGGTGCCGGTTCAGATAAAAGACCTGGTGAACGAGAGCCTGGCGGAGCTTGAGATGGACGCCCGCCTGACGACAAACTTGCTGGTCGGCTTCATCCGGGACGAAGTGAGCAAGGTCGGAATGGAAAAAATCGTTATCGGCCTCTCGGGCGGGATCGACAGCGCCCTTTCGGCATTCCTGGCGGCGCAGGCCATGGGGCCGGAGAATGTCTGGGGCATCTGCATGCCCTACCGTCTTTCGAATCCCGAGAGCGAGGCGGATGCGCGCGAGGTGGCGAAGGCCTGCGGGATCACCTTCAAGCGGGTGGAAATTACGCCCCAGGTGGACGCCTATTTCGACAGATATCCGGACGCGACGAATCTCAGGCGGGGCAACAAGATGGCCCGCGAGCGGATGACCATCCTCTACGATCAGTCCGCCGCCTCCAGCGCCCTGGTGGTGGGAACGAGCAACAAGACCGAGCTTCTCCTGGGTTACGGAACGCTCTTTGGGGACATGGCCAGCGCGGTGAACCCCATCGGGGATCTTTTCAAGACACAGGTGAGACAAATTTCGAGGCATGTGGGCGTTCCCGCCGGGGTTATCGACAAGCCCCCGAGCGCGGACCTGTGGGTGGGCCAGACGGACGAGGAAGAGCTGGGCCTTACCTATGAGGAGGTCGATTCCGTGCTTCACTATCTCATCGATCACCGTTATGACCGGGCGGAAATCCTGGAGAAAGGTTTCGCCGCCGAAGTGGTGGATGGAATCCTTCGCCTGATTCAGAGAAGCCAGTACAAGAGGCGCCTTCCACTCATCGCCAAGGTCAGCCAAAGAACCATTGACCGCGACTTCAGATATGCCCGAGATTGGGGCGTTTAGCCCACACCTAAACCCTCCCTTGAAGATTTGGCCGGTCTGTGCCATAATCCCATAGATTTCAGTGAGTTTTGAAGGCGGCACGAGTGGCCGCTTTTTTGATAATCTGTCGGGAGATAGGTGGTGGCCAAGGCCGCAAGTAAAGCGAAAACAAAGACTAAGGCGAAAACGAAGGCCAAACCTAAGGCGGTTGCCAAAAAAAAGGCGAAACCAAAGCCCGCTCCCAAGACTCAGACCAAGGCGAAACCCAAAGCCAAGCCGAAAACCAAAACCAAGCCGAAAGTCAAAGCCAAGGCCAAATCAAGGCCCAAGGGCGCCAGCCCCGGCGCCAAAGCGCCAGACTTCAGGCTCCGGGATGGAAACGGAAAAATGCACCGCCTGGCCAGCTACCAGGGGAAAAAAGTAGTCCTCTATTTCTATCCCAAGGACGACACGCCCGGCTGTACGCTCGAAGCCGACGATTTCAACAAGGAAAATAAAAAGTTCGAGGCCAAGGGTGCGGCGGTTCTGGGTGTCAGCCCCGACAACGAGGTGAGCCACAAGCGGTTTAGCGAAAAGCTCGATCTCGGGTATTCCCTCCTCGCGGATCCGGATGGCCTTGTCGCCACGCAGTTTGGGGCTTATGGCGAAAAAACCCTTTACGGCATGAAATTCAAAAGCGTATTCCGGACGACCTTCATCATCGATGAAGAGGGAATCATTGAAAAAGTATTTAAAAATGTTCAGGTCGAAGGTCATGCCAAAGAGGTCCTGAAGGCGCTCTGATTTTGTTCCCCTCCACCGGGCGCCACCGTGGCGCCGCCCCATCCGTCCCACCTATCCGGGAAAATTGTCCGAAATAACCGGGTTGTGTCCGTTCCTGCTGTGTGGGAAAGTTCAGCCGTTTTGAATCCATCGACCGGAGCCCGCTTCGAAAAAATTGAACGGGCGCGGGAAACCGGAAATCCTACAAGATGCCGATTGAAGAGCTCAGATCGATCCTGAAAGAGAGAATCATGGTGCTGGACGGCGCCTCGGGCACCATGATTCAAGGCTACGATCTCGAAGAGGCGGATTTTCGCGGGGATCGGTTCGGGGATCATTCCCGCGATTTGAAGGGAAACAACGACCTTCTTACTCTCACCCAGCCGAAAATTATCGAGGAGATTCATCGCTCTTTTCTCGAGGTTGGGTGCGATATCGTTGAGACCAACACTTTCAACTCTAACGCCATCTCCCAGGCCGACTATTCCCTGGAGGGCCTCGTGTATGAGCTCAACTTCGAGGCTGCGAAAATCGCCAAACGGCTCTGCTCGGAATTTACCCGGGCAAACCCGGACAAGCCCAGGTTCGTCGCGGGCTCCATCGGGCCGACGAACCGCGCGCTCTCGATTTCGCCCGACGTGGGAAACCCCGGCTACCGGGCGGTGACCTTCGATGAGGTCGCCGCCGTCTATACCGAACAGATTCACGGGCTCATCGACGGCGGGGCGGACATCCTCCTCATCGAAACCGTTTTCGACACCCTCAACGGCCGGGCGGCTATCTATGCCATCGAAGCGCTGGCGGAGAAGATCGGCCGCCGGCTTCCGATCATGATATCGGGAACGCTCCCCGATCAGAGCGGCCGCACCCTGTCGGGACAGACCCCTCACGCCTTCTGGATATCGGTCGCCCACACCCCGAACCTGCTCAGCGTCGGCCTCAATTGCGCTCTCGGGGCGAAACAGATGCGCCCGTTCATAGAAGAGCTGTCGAGCGTCGCTCCCGTTCCGGTGAGCGCCCATCCCAACGCGGGCCTACCCAACGAATTCGGCGAATACGACGAGACACCGGCGGAGTTTCTCCGCCTGATCGGCGATTTCGCGCGAAGCGGTTTTCTCAACGTCGTCGGCGGCTGCTGCGGCACGACGCCGGAGCATATTCGCCTGGTGGCGGAGGCGGTCGAGGACATCACGCCCAGAAAACCGCCCGAAAGGACGAATCATCTCCAGCTCAGCGGCCTTGAGCCGGCCATCCTCACTCCCGAGTCGAATTTCATGAACATCGGCGAGCGGACGAACGTCGCCGGCTCGCGCCGGTTCGCGAAGCTCATCCTCGCCGGAGATCTGGAAAAAGCCCTCGATGTGGCGCGCAATCAGGTCGAGGGTGGCGCCCAGGTGCTCGACATCAATCTCGACGAGGGAATGCTCGATTCCGAGGAGATGATGACGAAGTTCGTCAACCTCATGGCCGCCGAGCCGGATATCGTGCGCCTGCCCTTCATGATTGATTCATCGAAATGGCCGGTGATCGAAGCCGGGCTGAAGTGCCTTCAGGGAAAGGGGATCGTCAACTCCATCAGTCTCAAGGAGGGAGAGGACGTTTTCAGGGGGTACGCGCGGGAGATACTCCGCTACGGCGCGGCGGTTGTCGTCATGGCCTTCGACGAGGAAGGGCAGGCGGACACTTTCGAGCGAAAAACGGAGATATGCGCCCGCGCCTACCGGATCCTCACCGAGGAGGTCGGCTTCCCGGCCGGAGACATTATTTTCGATCCGAACGTGCTGACCGTGGCGACCGGCATCGAGGAGCACAACGGCTATGCCGTCGCGTTCTTCCGGGCGGTGGAGTGGATCAAGAAAAATCTCCCGCTGGCGAGGGTCAGCGGCGGGGTGAGCAACGTCTCGTTCTCTTTCAGGGGCAACAACGCCGTCCGCGAGGCGATGCACTCGGCGTTTCTGTATCACGCCGTCCGCGCCGGCCTCGACATGGGCATCGTGAACGCCGGCCAGCTAGAGGTCTACGAGGAAATTCCCCGGGAGCTTTTAGATCTGGTGGAGGACGTTTTGTTGAACCGCCGACCGGACGCGACCGACCGGCTGATCGACGCCGCCGAGCGGCTCAAGGGAAGCGGGAAAAAATCCGAAAAAGAACAGCTCGCCTGGCGGGAGGCCCCGGCCGAGGACCGCCTCAAGCACGCCCTCCTGCGCGGAATAGTTGAATTCATCGACGAGGACACCGAGGAGGCGCGGCAAAGCCTCGGCAGCCCGATCAAGGTCATCGAGGGTCCTCTCATGGACGGAATGAACGTCGTCGGCGACCTGTTCGGCGAGGGGAAGATGTTTCTGCCCCAGGTGGTCAAGAGCGCCCGTGTGATGAAAAAGGCGGTCGCCTATCTTGTTCCATTCCTGGAGGAGGAAAAGGCACTGGCGAAGACGGCCCGCAAGCCCGGCAAGGTGGTCATGGCGACCGTCAAGGGAGATGTCCACGACATCGGCAAGAGCATCGTCGCCGTCGTTCTCGGCTGCAACAATTTCGAAATCGTCGATTTGGGCGTCATGGTTCCGGCCCAGAAGATACTCGACACCGCCGTCGAGGAGGAGGCCGACGTCATCGGCCTCAGCGGCCTGATCACCCCCTCGCTCGAGGAAATGGCCCATGTCGCCAAAGAGATGGAGCGGCGAGGCCTCAAGATACCGCTGCTGATTGGCGGGGCGACGACCTCGAGAAAACACACCGCCGTCAAGATCACGCCCAACTATTCCGCCGGAGTGGTTCACGTCGCCGACGCCTCGAAAAGCGTTCCCGTCGTAGGTGCGCTGGTGAACGGCGAACGGCGGGCGGATTATCTTTCCGGCGTGAGCGAAGAGTACGCCGAGATCCGCGAGCAGTTCGAGGACCGCTCACGGGCGGCTGATTACCTTTCCCTCGGGGCGGCGCGGGCGAACGCGCTGGATTTAGACTGGAGCGGCTACGAAGTTCCTACACCGGCGAAATTGGGCGTCACCGTCCTCGAGGCCGTCCCGATCGAGATGCTGAGGCCCTACATCGACTGGTCCCCGTTTTTTCTTGCCTGGGAGCTCAAGGGAAAATATCCCGATATCCTCAACTCGCCCACCGCGGGAAAGGAAGCCAAGAGCCTTTTCGAGGACGCGAATATCCTCCTCGACGAGATCGTTCGCGATAATCTCATCACCGCCAATGGCGTCCTCGGCCTTTTTCCCGCCTGCCGGGCCGGGTCCGACGACATCGAGGTTCGTGCGG
>JAVEPB010000267.1 GCA_030922375.1 bacterium
CCCGATCAACCTCATCTACTCGTGCCGGAACCGGAGCGCCTGCGTGCGCATCCCGATGTACTCGCACAGTGAAAAGGCCAAGCGGGTCGAATTTCGTTGCCCGGACCCCTCCTGCAACCCCTACCTCGCGTTTTCGGCCATGCTCATGGCGGGTCTCGACGGTGTCCAGAGCAAGACACTGCCGCCCGATCCGGTCGATAAGGACCTCTACGATCTCGCTCCCGAGGAGAAAGCTGGCGTGATGCAGACGCCGGGGAGCCTCCCCGAGGCGCTCGACGCCCTCGAGGCGGACCACGACTTCCTCCTCAAGGGAGACGTCTTCTCGAAGGATATGATCGAGAACTGGATCGAATACAAGCGCGAGGTCGAGGTGGACGCCGTGCGGCTTCGCCCGCATCCCCACGAGTTCGAGCTCTACTACGACATCTAGGAGCGCCGCCTCGCAGGCCAGCGGCCCTGCAGGTCAGCGCAACGGTGCAAAAGCCCCCGGATCGGAAAAATGGTCCGGGGGCTTTTTTCGGTTTGAGTTTAAGTTTGATTTCGGCAAGTCCATCGGCCGGCGCCGCACGGGCGATTATTCTTCCTCGAGGGAGAAGGGAGAGGTTTCCTCCGCGACGAGCCCGGGGGAGAGGTTCAGCTTTTCGGGCACAAGGATCGCGTGTATCTCACAGGGCCCGTGGACGCCGGTGACAAGGGTGAGGCCGATGTCGGCCGAGCGGCTGGGGCCGGTGATGAGGTTCACGCAGCTGGGCGACTCGCCGCTGCCCGCCAGCGCATCCCGGATGAGCGGGGAGGCGGCGGAGAGATGGGGGACGATCCTTTCCTCGGGGACGAGGACGAGATGCACCTCCGGCAATAAAGAGTAGAGGCGCGGCCGGCGGGGCCCGCTCGTGAGAATGACGGTTCCCGTCTCGGCGATCGCCCAGTCGCAGCTGGTGATACCCAGGCCCGCCTTGGAGATTGTCTCGCGGCAGTCATCTCCCGCCTGAGAAAGAGGAAGGATTTCGGCGCCATCTTCCCGGAGCCAGTTGGCGGCAGCGAGCGGAAGCCCCTCGCTCATCACCGCGGGACGGTCCGAAAAGCACCGGAAGAGTTCGAGAACGATCCCCCTTGCCGCCTCCATTGATTCCGGCCGGTGGGCCCGGCCGCCGGCGGCCTCGAATTCCTCGCAGAATCTCGCCGCCGGGTCCGGCACCTCCACCTCGGGCAACGGACCGGGAGTCGGGGTGGCTGGGGCGTGGGAGATTCCCTTCGAAATCGAGAGGAGACGGCGGGCGCGATCGACGGACTTCCCGCCGTGTGTTTCGGCCGGGCGGTCCGCGGCGTGGGAGGCTGGCCGTTTCGTGTCTCGTTGGCGCTCCTTCCATATGCTCCTGAAGCTTTTCGGCGGGGCTGGGGGAAAATCGCGCCCCTTTAGCCAGGCCCCCGCTGGATTCGGGAGCCATCTTGCCTTTATGCGTTTTACCAGCGGCCCGAGGAGGCGCGGAAGGAGCTTCACCCCCAGATCCCAAACGAAGGGGGTGCGCATGGCCCAGGCGGCGAGGCGAAAGGCCGCGCGCTCGGGCATGGGTGTGGCGCGCTGGGCGACGCGGGCTTCGCGCATTTCGATCAGCATTCGCGGAATATCGACGAAGACGGGACAGGCCTCCTGGCAGGCCCCGCAGAGACTCGAGGCGGCGGAAAGCTCTCCCGAGGTCTCAAGCCCGCGCAGCATCGGGCTGAGTATCGAGCCGATGGGCCCGCCGTAGACGGAATCGTAGGCGTGGCCCCCCACGCTCTGGAATACCGGGCAGGCGTTCTGGCAGGACCCGCAGCGGATGCAATAGAAGGCTTCGTGAAACGGCCCGCCGAGATGCCGTGAGCGGCCGTTGTCGAGGACGACGAGATGCATCTCCTCGGGGCCGTCCGCCTCGGCCTTCTTTCGAGGACCCGTCAGCATCGTGAAATAACTGGTCAGCTTCTCGCCGGTCGCGCTGCGGGGGAGGACGGCGAGGAGGGTGAGCGCCTCGGCGAGGGTGGGAACCACTTTCTCTATGCCCATGATGGCGACGTGGACCTTGGGGAGCGTCGTGACGAGGCGGGCATTCCCCTCGTTTGTGACGAGGCAGAGGGTTCCCGTCTCGGCGATGGCGAAATTAACGCCGCTCACCCCCATATCGGCGCGGAGGAATTCCTTCCTGAGTCGCCTCCGGGCGGCCGCGGTGAGGTCGCGGGGGTCGTCCCCGATATGCGGGTCTACCTTCTCGGCGAAGAGCCTTGCCACCTGCTCCCGGGTTTTGTGGAGCGCGGGGGCGACGAGGTGGCTGGGCACCTCGCCCGCGAGCTGGAGAATCCACTCGCCCAGATCGGTCTCGAACGGGGTGATTCCGGCGGCCTCGAGGGCCGCGTTAAGATGAATTTCCTCTGACGCCATGGACTTGCTCTTGACCACGGTTTTGACGCCGCGGCGGCGTGCGATTCCGAGGATGATTTTGTCGGCCTCGCTGGCGTCGGCGGCGGAGTGAACATGGACCCCGAGGCGGGAGAGGTTTGAGAAAAGCGTGTCGAGGTGAAGGTTGAGATCTTCGAATGTGCGGCGGCGAATCTCCCGGGCTCGGGCGCGGAGGGCGAGGGGGGCGGCCGTGGAATCGAAAGCCTGCTTTCTCAGGTCGCCGAATCTGGAGGTGGCGACTTGGAGCGCCTCCTGGAGACCAAGGTCCGCGAGGGCGGAGGCGGCCCGGCGGTTAAAGGGGGATTTCATAGCGCGCCGCCCGTGGTGGCACCGCCGGGCCAGCCGGGGGCGCCCGGCCCGGCGAGCGCTTGGGCCAAATGAAGAAGCTTGATTCCGGATCCTCGCCGCGCGAGCCCACACCCGATCTGGAGCATGCATCCGGCGTCGGCCGCCACTATCCAGTCGGCTCCCGCCTTCTCGGCCGACCTGATTTTCTCATCGAGCATAGCGCAGGAAACGTCGGGATATTTCACGGCGAAACTTCCGCCGAATCCGCAGCACCGGTCCGCCCTCGCCATCTCCTCCCGGCGCTCGCAGGCGTCCTCGAGAAGGCGGCGCGGGACCTCCCGCTCCCCCAGCCCGCGCAGGAGGTGGCACGAATCGTGGTAGACGGTGCAGCCCGGCAGGCGTGGCTCGCCGCCGGTCCCGGTGAAGCGGACGAGATACTGGGAAAGCTCGTAAACGCGCCCGGAAATTCGCTCGGCCCGGCCGCGCCGCCAAGGGTCGCCGGGAAAAAGAGTGGGGAGGACGCTATGGAGCATCCAGCCGCACGAGCCCGAGGGAACGATAATCGGGTCTTCTCCGGCGAGAATGTCCATTTGCGTCTCGAGCGTTTTGCGAGCCTCCGTCCGGTAGCCGTTGTTGAAGTGCGGCACGGCGCAGCAGGTTAGGCCCGCGGGGACGACGACCTCCGTGCCCGTGCGCTCGATGAGGTGAACGGCCGCCTCCCCCACGCCGGGAAAATAGCTGTCCACCAGGCAGGTGGGATAAAAAATGACCCGCTCGGGAGGAAGGGGTGTCCGGTTATCTTTCCGCGAGCGATCTTCCCTCGGGCACTCTTCGTGTTCTTCGGCCGGCATGGGGTGGTCCTTATAGCTGGTAAGCGGAGCAGCTGAATATGTTTCCCGATTCTAGCACCTTTTGAGCAGGTCGCGGCGCATGGATCTGATCCTCTAATTTTGGCGGTTTGATGGGCGCCGTCCCGGATGGTAACTTCCAGGAACCAAAGGAGACCGAGAGACCTTATAACATTACCATAAACTCTTCGAAGGAGGCAATTGGATGCACACGAAAAAACGCTATCTGATGGTTTGCACCAACGAGCGGGAGGAAGGCCACCCCAAGGGAAGTTGCGCCCGGTGCGGCTCGGTTAATGTGCACGATCGGTTCAAGCAACTGGTTGACGAAAAAGAATTGAAGGAGAAGGCCCGCGTTCTCGAATCGAGCTGTCTCGACCTTTGCGCGGATGGGCCCATCGTTTGCGTCATGCCGGACAATATCTGGTACTCGGGGGTGCGGGTCGAGGATGTCGAGGAGATAGTGGACTCCCATCTGGGCCACGGCGAGCCTGTCGAGCGGCTTCTCGTTCCCGAGGAGCCCGCCGGATTATCCCTGTCGTAATTGGTCGGCAGCGGCCCCCTTCTGGCGCGCGAATCCATTTTCCGTATTTCACCGGCCGGTTTATGCTCTAATTCCTGGTCCGGGCGGGGATATGGGCGCTTTTTCATTCGACGCGGGGCGGAAAATGGGTTTTTACGAGAAATTTCTCTTCCCCCTGGGGATGGACTGGATCATGGGCGGCGAGAATTTCCGGGAAGAGCGCGAGCGGGCGCTCGCCTCCGCTTTCGGCGAGGTCCTCGAACTCGGTTTCGGCACCGGATTGAACCTGCCGCACTACCCCGAGGCGGTGGAGGCCCTGTTCATGGTCGATCCGGTGGTCCTGCTCCCGCGTCGGGTCGAGCGGCGGATCGCCGCAGTGGACATCCCCGTCAGCCGCCATGCGCTGAGCGCCGAAAAACTTCCCTTCGAGTCGAATCGCTTCGAGTGCGTGGTGTCCACCTGGACGCTTCGTACGATTCCAGACCTCGCCGGCGCGCTCGGGGAGACCGCGCGCGTCTTGAAGTCCGAGGGGAAGTTCATATTCCTGGAGCACGGCCGGAGCGAGGACGAGCGAATCGCCCGGTGGCAGGACCGGCTCAACCCGCTTCAGCGCGCCTTTGGCTGCGGGTGCAACATGAACCGGAGGATTGACGAGTTCATTCTTGATGCGGGGTTTGAAATCCTCAATCTCGATCGGTTCCGGATGCCCAAGACCCCCCGGCTTCAGGGGGAGATGTACAGGGGCGTCGCGAGAGCGGCGAAATAGGCCAGCGCCCCGGAAGCGGACAATAGGACTCTTTTTGAAGGGAGGCGAGGCTTGGATTTTCAGCTAAATGATTTTCAGCGTGCCCTCGAGAGCAGTGTGCGCGAGTTTGTCGAACGGGAGGTCATCCCCGTGGCGAGCGAGTTCGAGCACAAGGACGAGTAT
>JAVEPB010000268.1 GCA_030922375.1 bacterium
AGCGCCATGGGCGGCAAGCTGGTTCGAACGATTGGCATTGCCAGGGCCCGAACCAGGATCGGAATGATGAACCTGGTCTACAACATGCGCCGCCTTGTCTGGTTGGCCAGAGACGGGATACCTGCGCGCGCATGAGAAAAATCGGCCATCGGGAGGCTCTTCGGAGTTCCGATGGCAGAAGATAAAATGGAAAATGGGTATGAATTGTGGCTAAAATGCTGCGATAACACAAAATCGGGGGAAGTTAGGCGGTTTTTAGAGGTTCCCACATCTTAACAACAGTTCCAGGAGCCACAATACTCCCGCCTTTCGGGTTTGTAGATGACACTGAACTTCGAGGTGCATACGGGGAATAAAAACCTAATTGGTGCACAGTGTAGGACATCCCGCCACTTGTAATTTCCGCCTTAAGCTGGGCCAGCGTTTTCGAATGGTAGTGGGGGACTCGGTTGACGTTTCTGCCTGCCGTGATCGCGACCGAATTCACGTAAAGAATTGGATTACTACTCCCGGCCGGCGTCTGGGTTAACACCTTGTCGTGGAGATCCGGTCTATTAAAGACTTCCGGATGGATGACTGTGACTTTGACTCCATTTTCCGACACTTTCGCCGCCGCAAACGCCGCATCGGCCTGGTTCAGCGTCTGGTCCATCACGTTCGGGAGCATTACCATAACTCGGAAAAGTTTAAGTGCGACCACGGTTCCGGGAGCCGTTGTTGAGCCTGCGGCCGGGTTCTGGGCGGCAACCTGGCCGTTTCTACTCGTGTCCCCTTGGTTACTAAAGATTTGTTGATATGTGATCTGGCTGCTTGCGCCTAAACCCACCGCCGCGAGCGCCGCCTGGGCCTGGGCCAGCGTCTTGTACGCCACGTTCGGAACATGTACGTCATTGGAGAGCTGCACACCATCCAAAAACACCCACTTTTGGTTCGGCCCGCCATGACACGACCATTGCTGGACATTGGCCCCGTCTGCCTTGCTGGCAACGACAACGTCCAGGCATTTGGCTGTGACCGGTCCCCATCCTGGATCGTCACGCCGCCTCTGCCCTGGGCGCGGCGGTGAGGAGGAAAAAGAGAGCCGCACACAAAAAAGCGGCGATGAATCCGGTAAGACGCCTAGAGTCCACGGCCTTGCTCCTTCCGAGAGAGTGAAAAGTGTTTCGCTTCGCTTCCAGATGATTACTCGTGATGTTTCTTCTTTCTTATTTTGTTGGACCGCACTATGCGGCCATGCCCCATAGAAGGCGAGGGCTGCGCCATAAAAAGATTCTCCGGTCGACAACTTGATGAAATAAATGAAGCTTTAGTGGGTCTATACCAGAAAAAATGCCCGCCGGATCGGCGAATATCTGCCGATGGAGGCGAAAATTCGGTTGAATTTCGCCGATGGGCTTGGATCCGAAATAGCGGGAGTGTGCGCTTGAGAGGGTCGCACGCGGCGGCGTGCGAATGGTTTTGGTTCTAATTCCGGCGTGAGGGGCGTTTAATCCGCGCCGGGCCGGGAGCGCAGCACGCGCTTGTCCCCGACCCGGAAGGTAACCCGCGCGGTGTCGAAATACTCGAGCAGCGGGATCGCGTGTTTTCGCGTGATGCCCAGGAGGTCGCGGAACTCGGACGCCGAGATGTCCTCCCGGTCGCTCAGGTAGCCCACGAGCCGCGCTTGCGCCGCCGTCACCGCCTCGCGGTGGTAGATCAGATCCTCCTTGAGGCGGATGAGCGCGCCCTCGTCCACGAGGACCTGAAGCGCCTCCTTGCCCGAGTCGCCGGGGGTCCCCGCCGCCCCGAACACCTCCTTTAAGACGGGGGGCTGAAAGTTCGCCGCCCTGAAGAACCCCTCGAGCTTGGTCTTCATCTTCGCCAGAACGGCCCCGACTTTTACCTTGTGGGAGGCGAGGCGGACCAGGCCGCCCTCCTCGGCCACCGCGCCCGCCCCTGTCAGCGCGCCGAGCGCCGCGTTGAAGACCCGCTCGCCCGCGCCCCCGCCCTTGCCGCGCGCCTCTTCTTTCGGAGCGCCGGGGCGCAGCGGGTTCGCCTTGTGGTACCCGGCGAGAAAATCCGTGATCGATTCCTGAAGGGCATCAAAATGCCCGCTTGTGAGGGAGAGCCCGGAGTCTGCCTCGACGGTCACCGCCCCGCCCTTCTGGGCAAGCTGGGAGAGCCCGGAGCGGATTTCACCCGAGGTGAGCGTCAGCCGCCCGGTGAGGGCGGCGGTGTCGGCTCCGTTCACACCCGCCTCGCCCAAGAGGATGGTGAGCCGCCCCGGCTCGTC
>JAVEPB010000269.1 GCA_030922375.1 bacterium
ACGTGTCGATGGACGTGACGTTGATCCAGCCCATCGCGATGGAGCGCGAGCTTCGTTTCGCGATCCGCGAGGGCGGGCGCACGGTGGGCGCCGGCGTCGTCACCGAAGTGACCGAGTAGGCCCCCGAAGGGGGAGAGAGGCTCGTCGGGGTCCGGCGCGGCGCGCCGGTTTCAAAGGCCAGTGGCTCAATTTGGTAGAGCACCGGACTCCAAATCCGGCGGTTGGGGGTTCAAGTCCCTCCTGGCCTGCCATGAAGAAAAGCCCGGTGTATGGGGTGCTTATATTTTTTTAATCGCGAATATCACCGAATGGTGATATTGCCGCCGGGACGCTTGGGCGGCCGGCACGGAATCTGGGGTGATGATGGCCGTTAATGTAATGGATTGGGTGAATCAGGCCCGGTCGTTTTTGATGGATGTTCAGACCGAGGCCAAGCGGGTCACCTGGCCGACCTGGAAGCAGGCGGTCATCCAGACGGTTGTGGCGCTCATTTTCGTATTCATCATCGCCCTTTATCTGGGGCTGGTGGACTTGGCGCTCACACGCGCCATCGACTTTTTCTTCAGCATGGTGATTTGAGCGGAGATTCGGACGTGGCGAAAGAGTGGTATGTGGTTCACACCTACTCGGGTTTCGAGAACAAGGTGCGGCTCAACATCGTGGAGCAGTTCCGCACCGCCGGGGTCGAGGATCAGCTGGGTGAAATAGTCATACCCACCGAACAGGTGGTCGAGGTCAAGGGCGGCAAGCGCCGGACCAGTAACCGGAAATTTTTCCCCGGCTATATTCTCATCGAAATGGATTGCGACGAGCAGTCCTGGTACCTGGTCAAGAACACCCCGAAGGTCACGGGTTTTCTCGGCGGGACCACCCCCTCGCCGCTGAGCGAGGCCGAGGTCCAGAACGTTGTCAAGCAGATGAAGGGCGAGGCCGAGAAGCCTGCCCACAAGGTCGAGTTCGAGAAGGGTGAGAACATCCGAGTGGTCGACGGCCCCTTCGTGAATTTCACCGGCGTGATCGACGAGGTCCACCCCGATCGGGGCAAGGTCAAGGTAATGGTGAGTATTTTCGGGCGGACCACTCCGGTCGAGCTCGAGATGCTTCAGGTGGAAAAGGTCTGATACCGGCTGCGCGCCCCTGCGGGCGGGCGGCCTTTCCAATTCAGTTAAGGCGAGACAGAAATGGCGCAGAAAAAAAAGGCAGTTCAGGCCACGATCAAGCTCCAGATTCCGGCCGGCCAGGCCAATCCGGCCCCGCCCGTCGGCCCCGCGCTGGGCCAGCAGGGCGTGAACATCATGGAATTTTGCAAGGCGTTCAACGCCCAGACCCAGGGCCGGGAGGGGACCATCATTCCCGTTGTCCTTTCCGTTTACGCGGACAAAAGCTTTACCTTCATCATGAAAAGCCCGCCGGCCGCCTCTTTGCTCAAACAGGCGGCCGGTCTCGCGAAGGGAAGCGGCACCTCGGGCCGGGAGGAAGTCGGTTCCGTGACCCGGGAGCAAGTCAGGGAAATCGCCGAAACTAAAAAAGAGGACCTCAACGCGGGCGACATCGAAAATGCAATGAAGATTATCGAGGGAACCGCCCGGAGCATGGGCATTACTGTAGAAGGCTGAACGTATCGCTGTGGGAGGCGTTCCGGCCCCGGTGGGCCGGGTTAGGCGCCGCGGGAACCACGAAACGGGAGATCGATATGGCAAAACATGGTAAGCGCTACAAGGGCGCCGAGGAGAAGGTGAACCGGGAGAAGAGCTATCCTCTCGAGGAAGCCCTTGCCCTCCTCAAGGAAGTGGCCAAGGTCAAGTTCGACGAGACGGTCGAGGTCGCGGCCAAACTGGGGGTGGACCCCCGCCACGCCGAGCAGATGGTGCGCGGGAGCGTGGTCCTGCCCAACGGTATCGGCAAGAGCCAGACGGTGGCCGTATTCGCCAAGGGCGACAAGGCGCGGGAGGCGGCGGATGCCGGAGCCGATTTCGTCGGCGCCGAGGACCTCGCCGAGAAAATTCAGGGCGGCTGGACGGGATTCGATCGTGCGGTCGCCACCCCGGATGTTATGGGGGTGGTCGGTAAAATTGGGCGAATTCTCGGGCCGCGCGGCTTGATGCCCAATCCCAAGTCCGGGACCGTTTCGTTCGACGTCGAGCGAATGGTCAAGGAAATCAAGGCGGGAAAAGTCGAATACCGGGTGGACAAAGCGGGGATCATCCACGCCCCCGTCGGGAAGGCCAGTTTCGAGGCGGTCGCCCTGGCCGAAAACATCAAGGCCCTGGTGGATTCCCTGAACCGGGCGAAGCCCGCGGCCAGCAAGGGCGTTTATTTCCGTAGTCTGACGATATCCAGCACGATGGGCCCCGGCGTGAAAGTGGATCACCAGGGCGTCATCGCCTCCTTGAAGTAGAGGGTTTGAAAATATGACCACCGAGGTGGCCGTAAAAGGAAGAGCCGCGGCGGGTCGCGGTCCGAACGAGCTAAAAGTAGCGCAGGTCGAGGCCATTCGCGGGAAAATGGCCGACGCGACTTCCGCTATCCTGTTCGACTTTCGGGGGCTGTCCGTCTCCCAGATGACCGATCTCAGGCGAAAAACCCGCGAGGCCGGAGTCGACTTGTCCGTCGTGAAAAACTCCCTTCTCCTTCGAGCCGTCGAAGGCACTTCGTTCGAACCGATTCGGGACCATCTCGATGGTCCGGTCTCGGTGGCGATCACCCAGGGCGACCCGGCGTCGCCCGCCAAGGTGCTCAACGATTTCCTCAAGGAGTCTGGTGGCGGAAAGATTAATGGCGGGGTGGTGGAGGGGACCTTCCTCGACGAGGAGAAGATCAAGGCCCTGGCCGAACTTCCTCCCAGGGAAGTGCTTCTGGGCCAGCTGGCCGGGGTGATGGACGCCCAGGTCGCTTCCCTCCCGCGCGTTCTCAACGCCGTTATCACGAAGCTCCTGTATGCCGTCCAGGCTATTGCAAAGCAGAAGGAAAACGGGTAAAAATAGTGGGTTACCCCTTAAAAGGGGTTTTCCGTGCTTTTTTTTGGGTTTGGGCCCCGCTCGGGGCATTCTGAATTCCAGTTGAATATAGGAAGGGTTTAATGGTGGCGACCAAAGAAGATGTGATCTCCTTTATCGAGAGTATGACGGTTCTTGAGCTCAGCGAGTTTGTCAAAGAGCTGGAGGAGAAGTTTGGCGTCTCCGCTGCGGCTCCGGTGATGATGGGCGGAGCCATGCCGGCAGGCGGCGAAGCCGCCGAGGCCGAGGAGAAGACGGAGTTTACTGTAACGCTGAAAGCTGTGGGACAGGAAAAAATCAAGGTTATCAAGGCCATTCGCGAACTGACGAGCCTGGGGCTCAAGGAGGCTAAAGAGGTGGCCGATACGGCTCCCAAAGCCGTTGTCGAGAATGTCTCCAAGGAAGATGCCGACGCGGCAGCCGATAAACTCAAGGAAGTTGGAGCGGAGGTCGAAATATCCTGACGCTTACCGAGTAGTGCCGGTTGTCCCTGTCGTCCCGGGAATTCGGATGGACCCGGGCCTTTCGAGGAACCCGCCTTCGAGGTAAGCGATGAACACAAAACTAGAGAGCAACGGTAACGGCCGCCGCGTCCGCGAAAATTTCGCCAAGATTCCTGCGGTCATCGACATTCCAAATTTGATTGAGATTCAGCTCACTTCCTATGAGCGCTTCCTGCTCTGGGACGTGAAGCCCGAGGACCGCCGCCCCGACGATGGGTTGGAGGGTGTTTTTCGGAGCATATTCCCCATTTCGAATTCGGGCGAAAACGCCATCCTCGAATATCTCGGCTACGAGATCGGGATATGGGAGGCCGCCGGGGTCGAGTACGAGGGCCTCGGGGGGCCGGGTGTCGTCGACGATAACGGCAAAGAGGTCTTCTGCCGCCAAAAACACGAGGCCGACGAGTGCCGCCAGAGAGGGATGACCTATGTCGCTCCCCTGCGGGTGTTGTTGCGCCTGACCTTGTACGAGAAGGACGAGGAGTCTAAAGAAAAGCGGGTCAGCGAGGTAAAAGAGCAAAAAGTTTACCTCGGCGAAGTTCCTCTGATGACCGACAACGGCACTTTCATCATCAACGGGACCGAGCGAGTCGTTGTCAGCCAGATGCACCGCTCGCCCGGCGCTTTCTTCAGCTCCGACAAAAGCAAGACTTCCTCCATGTCGGCTTTCACGGCGAGGATGATTCCGGCCAGGGGAAGCTGGCTCGACTTCGAATTCGACAGCAAGGACATTTTGTATGTGCGAATCGACCGGCGCCGCAAGCTGCCCGTCACGGTCCTTCTGCGCGCCTTCGGCCTCTCTATGGACGATATCCTGAATTCTTTTTATCAGAGCGAGGATATCTTCTACGACGTGAAGCGCAAGGTTTTCCACAAGACCATCAACGAGCTGATGGTGAACCAGCGAATCTTCGAGGACCTCGTTCTTCCCAAGACGGGCGAACTGATCCTGAAGGCGGGCCGGAAGTTCACGCGGGTGGCGCTCCGCAAACTTCAGGCCGCCGGGATCGAAACGCTCGACCTCAAGGACGAGGAGGTCGTCGGTGGAATCATCGCCCAGCCGATCGCCGATCCCGAGACCGGCGAAGTTCTTTTCGAAACCAACCAGGAAATTACGGCGGAAGGGCTCGTCACGCTGCGGGAAAAGAATATCGCCAAGATCCCGCTGCTTTATGTGTCAGGGGTCGGTGCCGACCGGACCATCAGGGACACATTGACGACGGACAAGTGCGAGTCCACCGAGGATGCGCTGGTGGAAATCTACAAGCGCCTCCGGCCGGGGGACCCGCCGACGAAGGACACGGCACGGAACCTTTTTGAAAACCTTTTCTTCAACGCCAAGCGCTACGACCTCTCGCGCATCGGGCGCCTCAAGCTCAACACGAAACTGGGGCTTAATCTCCCGCTCGACCAGCGGACGCTCACCCTGGACGATGTTATCGCCGTCGTCCGCTACATCATCGAGCTTCGCCACGGGCAGGGGGCGACCGACGATATCGACCACCTGGGCAATCGCCGGGTCCGCTCGGTGGGCGAGCTCCTCGAGAGCCAGTTCCGTCTGGGTTTGGTCCGGATGGAAAGAGCCATTCGCGAGCGCCTCAGTATCCAGGATCTCGACACGCTTTCGATCCGCGACCTGATCAACTCGAAAATGATCACGGCGGCGATTAGGGAGTATTTCGGCTCCAGCCAGCTCAGCCAGTTCATGGACCAGACGAATCCGCTTTCCGAAATTACCCACAAGCGGCGCCTCTCGGCGCTGGGACCCGGGGGATTGACCCGGGACCGGGCCGGGTTCGAGGTGCGCGACGTTCATCCGACCCACTACGGCCGGATTTGTCCGATTGAAACCCCGGAGGGGCCGAACATCGGATTGATCGCAAGTCTTTCCACCTACGCCCGGGTGAACGAGTACGGTTTCATCGAGACGCCTTGCCAAAAGATTGTCGGCGGTCGCGTCAGCGAGGAGGTCGAATGGCTCTCGGCCATCGACGAGGACAAATACAAGATCGCCCAGGCGAACGCCCCGGTGGACGAGAAGGGCAACCTCGTGAACGATATGGTTTCCGCCCGGACGAGCGGGGAGTTTGTTCTCGTTCCCCGGGAGCAGGTGGACTTCATGGACGTCTCGCCCAAGCAGCTGGTGAGCGTCGCCACCTCGCTCATCCCCTTCCTGGAGAACGACGACGCCAACCGGGCCCTGATGGGTTCGAACATGCAGCGTCAGGCCGTCCCGCTTTTGAGGACGGAGGCTCCCCGGGTGGGCACCGGCATGGAGGCGATCGCCGCCCGCGATTCGGGGACGGTGGTCCTGTCCCAGGCCGACGGCGAGGTGGTCAGCGCGGATGCCGCGCGGGTGGTTATCCGTGCGACGGGGGCCAAGCGCGACCCGCGCGACCCGGGTGTTTTTATCCACAACCTGGTGAAATACCGCCGGTCGAACCAGAACACCTGCATCAACCAAAAACCCATCGTGACTCTGGGACAGAAGGTGAAAAAGGGCGAGGTCATCGCCGACGGCTTCTCGACCGATATGGGCGAGATCGCGCTGGGGCGGAACCTGCTCGTTGCCTTCATGCCCTGGAACGGATTCAACTTCGAGGACGCCATCGTCATCTCGGAGCGGGTGGTCAAGGAGGATATCTACACCTCCATCCACATTGAGGAATTCGAGATTCAGGCGCGCGACACCAAGCAGGGTCCCGAGGAAATCACCCGGGACATACCGAACCAGAGCGAGGAGGCGCTCGGGAACCTCGATGAGAGCGGTATCATCCGCGTGGGCGCGAGGGTGCTGCCCGGCGATGTCCTCGTGGGCCGCATTACGCCCAAGGGCGAGACCCAGCTCAGCGCCGAGGAAAAGCTGCTCCGGGCGATCTTCGGCGAGAAGGCCGGGGATGTCCGCGACTCCTCCCTCCGGGTGCCGCCGAGCAACGAGGGGACGATTGTCGAAGTGCGCGTCTTCTCCCGGCGGGGGCTTCCCAAGGATGCGCGCACCATCGCCATCGAGGAGGAGGAAATCGCCCGCCTCGAGAAAGACTACGGAGACGAGGTCCGGATCGTTCGCGAGGAAGGAGACACGCGCCTCCGGTCGATGCTGGCGGGCAAGACCCTGACCGGGAAGCTTGCGGACCCCGAAACGGGCGAATCCCTCGGCAGCCGGGGGACGGCCATAACGGCCAAGATGGTCTCGGCGCTGTCCGGTGGCCAGCTTCTCAATGTTTCGGTTGCCAAGGATGTGACCGAGCAGATGACCGAGGTGCACCAACGCACCGAAGAACAGATTCGGCTGCTCGAGAGTATTCTCGAGGAGAAGATCAGCAAGCTTCAGAAGGGCGACGAGTTGCCTCCCGGTGTGTTGAAAATGGTCAAAATCTATGTCGCCATGAAGCGCAAGCTTCAGGTGGGAGACAAGATGGCGGGCCGCCACGGGAACAAGGGCGTCGTATCGACCATCGTTCCCGAAGAGGACATGCCCTATCTCGAGGACGGCTCTCCCATCGACATCATTCTGAACCCGTTGGGCGTGCCTTCTCGCATGAACGTCGGCCAGATACTGGAGACGAACCTGGGGTGGGCCGGAGAAAAACTCGGCAGGCATTTCGCCACGCCGGTGTTCGACGGCGCTCTCGAGGAGGATATCGTCCGCCTCATGGAGGAGGCGAAACTGCCCGCCTACGGCAAGACCGAGCTCTTCGACGGGCGGAGCGGCGACTTGTTCGAGCAGGCCGTCACGGTGGGCATTATCTACATGCTCAAGCTTCACCATCTGGTGGATGACAAAATCCACGCGCGGTCGACGGGTCCTTACTCGCTTGTGACCCAGCAGCCCCTCGGCGGCAAGGCGCAGTTCGGCGGCCAGCGCCTGGGCGAGATGGAAGTCTGGGCGCTCGAGGCCTACGGGGCCGCGAAAACCCTGCAGGAAATTCTGACTGTGAAAAGCGACGACGTGGCCGGCCGTACGCGGATGTACGAGTCCATCGTCAAGGGAGACAATATCCTGGAGGCGAATCTGCCCGAGTCGTTCAACGTATTGATGAAAGAATTGCAGAGCCTCGCGCTCGACATCGAACTGATCGAAAGCGGCGAGGCGCCGCGGTAACCTTCGCCCACGGGTTTTCCCGCACGGGACCAAGGAGGAAATGCATTGGACAGCATCCTCAATTTATTCGAAAAGCCGAAGGATCCCGTCTCATTCGACGCTATCCGGATTCGACTTGCATCACCGCACACAATCCGCGCCTGGTCTTCCGGCGAAGTGAAGAAACCGGAAACCATCAACTACCGCACGTTCAAACCCGAGAGGGATGGGCTTTTCTGCGCGGTGATCTTCGGGCCGATCAAGGACTACGAGTGCCTGTGCGGGAAGTACAAGCGCATGAAGTTCCGCGGCGTCGTTTGTGAGAAATGCGGCGTCGAGGTCATCTCCTCGAAAGTTCGCCGCGAACGGCTCGGCCACATTGAACTCGCCAGCCCGGTTTCCCACGTTTGGTTCTTCAAGGGCCTGCCCAGCCGGATCGGCAATCTGCTCGACATGACCCTGCGCGCGCTGGAGCGGGTGCTCTATTTCGAGAATTACATCGTCATCGAGCCGGGCGAAACGGGACTCAAGAAAAACGATCTGATCACCGAGGACCAGCGCCGGACTCTCCTCGATGATTTCGACGAAGACGAGTTTAAGGTGGGGATCGGGGCCGAGGCCATCCGGGAGTTGCTGGACCAGATCGATCTCGAAACCCTGGCCGAGGAGTTGAATCGGGATATCAAGGAAACGAACAACGTCCAGAAACAAAAGAAGTATATCAAGCGCCTCAAGGTGGTGGATGCCTTCCGGAATTCGGGCAACCGGCCGGAGTGGATGATTCTCGAGGTGATTCCGGTTCTGCCGCCGGAACTTCGTCCGCTGGTGCCGCTCGACGGCGGCCGGTTCGCCACAAGCGATCTGAACGATCTCTACCGCCGCGTAATCAACAGGAACAACCGGTTGATGCGCCTGATGGACCTCAAGGCGCCCGACATCATCATCCGGAACGAAAAACGCATGCTCCAGGAGGCCGTCGACGCACTCTTCGACAACGGCCGCCGGGGGCGCTTGCTTCGGGGAGCGAACCGGAGGCCGCTCAAGAGCCTCTCGGACATGCTCAAGGGCAAGCAGGGCCGCTTTCGCCAAAACCTTCTCGGAAAACGCGTGGATTATTCGGGCCGCTCCGTCATCGTCGTGGGCCCGGAGCTCAAGTTCAACCAGTGCGGCTTGCCGAAAAAAATGGCGCTCGAGCTATTCAAGCCCTTTATCTACAACAAGCTCGAGGAAAAGGGGTTGGTCTCTACCGTCAAGGCGGCCAAGAAACTCGTGGACGAGGAGCGCCCCGAGGTCTGGGACGTGCTCGAGGAGGTGGTGAAGAACCATCCGGTTATCCTTAACCGCGCCCCGACGCTTCACCGCCTGGGGATGCAGGCCTTCATGCCTCAGTTGATCGAGGGCAAGGCCATTCGGGTGCACCCGCTGGTGTGCGCGGCATTCAACGCCGACTTCGACGGCGACCAGATGGCCGTGCACATTCCGCTGTCGGTGGATGCCGTCGAGGAGGCGAGGGTTCTCATGCTCTCGGCGAACAATATCCTATCGCCCGCGAACGGTATGCCCGTTGCGGTTCCGAGCCAGGACATCATCTTGGGTTGCTACTACTTGACGAAACCGCGCGGCGACTCGAAAGGCGAGGGCCGGGTTTTCAGCGACCCGGCGGAAGTCCGGGTCGCCTACGATCAGGACGCGTTGGGTCTTCAGACACGAATCCGCGTACGGGTTCAGGGCGATCTGGTGGAAACCACGGTCGGGCGCGTGCTCATGTTTGAAATCCTGCCCGACGGCGTGCCGTTTTCCGCGGTGAACAATGTGCTCGACAAAAGGGGTCTCACCAGCCTTGTCGCCACCTGCTACGAAAGGGCGGGCCGGGCGGCGACGGTGAAATTCCTCGACGACTTGAAGGACCTGGGTTTCTATCATGCGACCAAGGCGGGGATCTCGATTTCCATAGACGACATGAAGATCCCCGATGCGAAGGTGGAGCTGGCCGAGGCCGCGCGCAATCAGGTCATCGACGTCGAGAAGGAATATCGCGACGGCCTGATTACGGACGGAGAGCGCTACAACAAGATCATCGACATCTGGTCCCACGTGACCGAGGAAGTCGCGGGAGCGATGTTCAAATCCCTTGAGCAAGTAGACGATTGGGTCATGAACGGAAGCGGTGGTGTCGCCCAGGGCAACGGTGAGTCCACCGACGAAGCGGACTTCAATCCCATTTACATCATGGCCGATTCGGGGGCCCGCGGCAGCACGGCCCAGCTCCGCCAGCTCGGCGGCATGCGCGGCCTGATGGCGAAGCCCTCCGGGGAGATTATCGAAACCCCCATCACAGCCAACTTCCGAGAAGGTCTCTCGGTGCTGCAGTATTTCATTTCGACTCACGGCGCGCGGAAGGGTTTGGCGGATACCGCCCTCAAGACAGCCAACAGCGGATACCTTACCCGGCGGCTTGTCGATGTGGCCCAGGATGTCATCATCACAGAAGAAGACTGCGGGACCGTGAACGGAATCGAGATGGTGGCGCTTGTCGAGGGCGGCGAGATTATCCAGAACCTCGGGGACCGGATTATCGGGCGGACCGCCCTTCAGGACATCAAGGATCCGTTCAGCGGGGATGTTCTATGCCGGGTGGGCGAGGAAATTAACTCGGAGAAGGTCCGCATAATCGAAAACGCCGGGGTCGACAAGGTGTTCATCCGCTCGGTGCTCACTTGCGACGCGCGCACCGGCGTCTGTGCCCAATGCTACGGCCGCAGTTTGGCGACCGGAAAATTGATCGAAATGGGCGAGGCCGTTGGCGTCATCGCGGCCCAATCCATCGGCGAGCCGGGAACCCAGTTGACGATGCGGACCTTCCATATCGGTGGAACCGCGATGCGGGCCGGCGAGCAGAGCACGGTCGAAGCCAAGCGCTCGGGGTTTGTGAAATTTGAAAATCTCAGGGTCATCACGACGGCCAAGGGCGAGCAGATTGTCATGAACCGGAACGGCCAGATCGCCATCTGCGACGAAAATGGCCGGGAGCGGGAGCGCTATCCGGTCGTCTACGGCGCATCGCTCAAGGCAAGGGAAGGCGCCCGGGTCAGCGAGGGCGAGAAGATTCTGGAATGGGACCCCTACACCACCTCGGCGATGGCGGACAAGGGGGGCAGAATCGCTCTTGTGGACGTTATCGAGAGCGTGACGATGCAAGAGGAGATCGACGAAATCACGGGTCTGTCGCGCCGGGTGATACTCGACCATGTGGACGAGAAGCGCCAGCCCCGGGCTGTCCTTTCGGATGAGGCCGGCGAGCAGCTTTCGACTTTCCCGCTTCCCGCCGGGGCGCATATCTCCGTCACCGAGGGCGAGGTGATCTCTCCGGGAACCGTGATTTTCAAAATTACGCGGGACACCTCGAAGACCAAGGATATCACCGGCGGACTGCCGCGGGTGGTGGAGCTCTTCGAGGCGCGCCAGCCGAAGGAAAATGCGATTATTTCGGAGATCAACGGCAACGTGAAATTCGCCGGCACCCTTCGGGGCATGAGACGTGTGCTCGTGGTCTCGGACAAGGGCGATGAGCGCGAATACCTGATCCCCCGGGGCAAGTTTGTCAGCGTCCAGGAGGGGGATTACGTAAAAGCCGGAGAACCGTTGATGGACGGCGCCGCCAACCCGCACGATATTCTGGCCGTTCTGGGCGAGAAAGAGCTTCAGAATTATCTGGTGAACGAGGTCCAGGAGGTCTACCGGCTCCAGGGTGTTCAAATCAACGATAAGCATATCGAGGTTATCGTGCGGCAGATGTTGCGCCGGCTTGAGATTGAAGATCCCGGGGATATCGACTTTGTCGTGGGCGAGCAAGTCACCCGGGAGTTGTTCCGGGTCCAGAACCAAGAGGCCGAAGCCGAAGATAGGGTGCCCGCGCGGGCGCGGCCGATATTGCTGGGGATCACCCGGGCTTCCCTCTCGACGGACAGCTTCATATCGGCGGCCTCTTTCCAGGAAACTACCCGGGTTCTGACCCAGGCCGCGGTTTCGGGGAAAATCGATCATCTGAGGGGACTCAAAGAGAACGTGATAATGGGCCGTTTGATCCCCGCGGGAACCGGAAACAGGCGGTATCAACAGGTTGAACTGCTCTCCCCGGAGGTCGAGCTGGCCCCGGCCCATGAGGATATTCCCCTGGTGGCGGACAAGGTCGACGACGTCGCGGACGAGGAGATGGAAGCGACGCCCGGCGAGGCGGAAAAACCTGAGGCCCTGCAGGAGCAATAAAAGCGAAAATAAATCGCCCGACTTGGCGGAATCGCTAGTTATATATGGGGGTTGACAGGAGCCAAAGTTTCTTTATAATCGCCACCTTCCTCGGAGAAGCCGGTATAAAACACCGGGTCTGCGAGGCGGCTTATTGATTGATTTTGCTGTCAATAGGCGAGATTCGCCTGGTTGAGTCTATTCGGCCTTTTTGTCGATTTTCAGTTATTTCTGGCATCAGGGCCTTGGACTGTGAAGCAGGCGGTTTTTTTTGGTTTTTCGCTGTTGTTTGAGGAGTGAGCTGTGCCGACTATTAGTCAGCTGATTCGCAAGGGACGCAAGCGAATTCGCTCGAAGACGGACAGCCCCGCCCTGCGCTCCTGCCCTCAGAGAAGGGGAGTTTGCGTGCGCGTCTATACGACGACGCCAAAGAAGCCCAACTCTGCGCTCCGCAAAGTGGCTCGCGTTCGTCTGACCAATGGGATGGAAGTGACGACATACATTCCCGGCGAGGGCCACAATCTCCAAGAGCACTCCATTGTGCTCATTCGTGGGGGGCGCGTTAAAGACCTTCCTGGAATTCGCTACCACGTGGTTCGGGGGACTCTCGACAGCGTTGGCGTCGAGGCCCGCAGAAACGGACGATCCAAATACGGAGCGAAAAAACCGAAGTAGCCCCTGCGACAGAAGAAGCGCGGATAAATAATTAAGGAGGGATTCGCCTGATGGCAAGGCGGAAAAGAGCGACAAAGCGGGTTGTTTTGCCCGATCCGAAGTTCCACGATCGGTTGGTGACGCGGTTCGTCAACTCGTTGATGATTCAGGGCAAAAAGTCGCTGGCGGAGCGCGTCTTCTACAACGCGATGGATATCATCGAGGAGAAGATGAAGGAAGATCCCCTCAAGGTGTTCAAGCGCGCGGTTGAAAACGTCAAGCCGGCCCTTGAGGTCCGGCCCCGCCGGGTGGGCGGCGCGACCTACCAGATTCCGATCGAGGTTCGGCCTGACCGGAGGACCGCGTTGAGTATTCGATGGCTGATACAAAACGCCAGGAGCCGTGACAACAGGATAGTCAATGGTCTCTCCGCCGAGCTCATGGATGCCGCTAACAACACGGGTGGGTCGGTTCGCCTGCGCGAGAACACCCATCGAATGGCCGACGCCAACAAGGCCTTTGCCCATTACCGATGGTAGCCGGGCATAAAGGAAGATGAGCATGGACAAAATAACCCACCTCGATAGTGTTCGTAATATCGGCATCATGGCTCATATCGATGCCGGCAAAACCACAACGACCGAGCGCATTCTGTTCTACACGGGCCGGACCCATAAGCTGGGCGAGGTTCATGACGGCAACGCGACGATGGATTGGATGGAGCAGGAGCAGGAGCGCGGCATCACCATCACGTCGGCGGCGACAACCTGTGAGTGGAACGATCACATCATCAACATCATCGATACGCCGGGCCACGTTGATTTCACGGCCGAGGTCGAGCGTAGCCTCCGCGTCCTGGACGGCGCGGTAGCGGTTTTCTGCGCGGTGGGCGGGGTGGAGCCCCAGAGCGAGACGGTTTGGCGGCAGGCCGAGAAGTACGGCGTCCCGCGGATAGTCTTCGTCAATAAGATGGATCGAATGGGAGCGGATTTTCACGCCGTTGTGGCCCAGGTTGAAGAGCGCCTCGCCTCGAACCCCCTGGTGGTTCAGCTTCCGATCGGGGCCGAGGAAGATTTTCGGGGAATGGTGGATTTGGTCACCGGAACCGCCCGGGTGTTCGACGATCCCATGGGCACCTCCTTTCAGACCGTGGATGTACCCGCCGAAATGGCCGATGAGGTGGCCGAGTGGCGCGAGAAGCTCTTCGACGCCCTGTCGATGTGCGACGAGGCGTTGATGGAGCGTTACCTGAACGGCGAGGATATTCCGGCCGAGGATTTGAAGGCCGTTATCCGAAAGGCCACGATTTCGGGCGAGGGCGTTCCGGTGTTTTGCGGCGCCGCCTTCAGGAACAAGGGCGTCCAGCTACTTCTGGACGGGGTGGTGGAGTATCTCCCCAACCCGTTGGACCTTCCTCCCATACATGGGCAATTGACCGAGCAGGAAGCGGAAGCGGGCGCGGAGCCGCCGGTCCGGAATTCCTCGGACGATGACCCCTTTTCGGCGATCGCTTTCAAGGTAATGAACGATCCCTACGTGGGCCAGCTGGTTTTCCTCCGGGTTTACTCCGGTGTGCTTGAAACCGGCTCCACGGTGCTGAACATGGTGTCCGGCAAGGAAGAGCGCGTCGGACGCCTCCTTCGAATGCATGCCAACAAACGCGAGGATATTAAAAAGGCCCATGCCGGCGATATCGTAGCGGGCATCGGCATGCGCAGAACGAAAACCGGAAATACCCTTTGCGATCCCTCCGCTCCGATTCTTCTCGAGTCCATCGACTTTCCCGATCCGGTTATCTCAATCGCCATCGAGCCCGTCACCAAGGCGGACCACGACAAGCTCGGAACCTCTCTGGCCCGTCTCGCAGACGAGGATCCCACCTTTGTCGTTCGGACCGACGAGGAAACCAGCCAGACGATTCTTTCGGGGATGGGTGAGCTTCACTTGGAGATTCTCGTCGACCGGCTCACGCGCGAGTTCGGCGTGTCAGCGAACGTGGGCAAGCCCCAGGTGGCCTTCCGCGAGACGATTCGAAAAGAATCCACCGAGCGCGCCCGGTTTGTCCGCCAGTCGGGCGGCCGGGGCCAGTTCGGTGATGTCGAGCTCAAGATCATTCCCCTGCCGGCCGGTTCCGGTTTCCAGTTCGTGAACAAAATTGTCGGAGGGGCGATTCCCCGCGAGTACATCTCATCGGTGGAGAAAGGCATTCGCGAAGCGATGGATTCGGGCGTCATCGCCGGATATCCCCTCGTGGATGTTGAAGTCACTGTTTTCGACGGCTCCTTTCACGCGGTCGACAGCTCGGAGCTTGCCTTCAAGATCGCCGGCTCCATGGCTTTCAAGGGGGCCGTGAAAAAAGCCAGTCCGGTTCTCCTCGAGCCGATCATGGATGTCGAAGCCATTTGCCCGCCCGATTTCCTGGGCGACGTGATGGGGGATTTGACCTCCCGGCGCGGGCGGATCAAGGAGATGTCAGACCGGGCCGGGGCGAAAGTGGTGACTGCGACCGTGCCGCTTTCCGAGATGTTCGGATATGCGACCGACCTGCGTTCGATGACACAGGGGCGCGCCACCTACACGATGCAATTTGGCCGGTACGAGAAACTTCCGGAGAGTTTGGCTGGCGAGTTAATCGCCCGCGTTGCGGGGGCGGTCGTCGAAGCCGCTTCATGAGCCTCGCCGGAGATCCGGCGAGATGATCGGGTTCATCTTCCCGAACTTGGAACGGGAAGAAAATTAATTAAGGAGAAGTCCTGCCATGGCGAAGGCGAAGTTTGAGCGGACAAAGCCGCACGTGAACGTAGGGACGATCGGACACGTTGACCATGGGAAGACAACGCTGACGGCGGCGATCACGAAGCGTCTTGCCGAGTCGGGCGGTGCCGAGGAGGTGGCGTTCGACGAGATAGACAAGGCGCCCGAGGAGCGCGAGCGGGGGATCACGATAGCGACGGCGCACGTCGAGTACGAGACGGGCAACCGCCACTACGCGCACGTTGACTGTCCGGGACACGCCGACTACGTGAAGAACATGATAACGGGTGCGGCGCAGATGGACGGCGCGATCCTGGTTGTCTCGGCTGCGGACGGCCCGATGCCCCAGACGAGGGAGCACATCCTGCTGGCGCGCCAGGTGGGTGTTCCGAACATCGTTGTCTACATGAACAAGGTCGACATGGTCGACGACGAGGAGTTGCTGGACCTGGTCGAGCTCGAGGTCAGGGAGCTGCTCTCGGACTACGATTTTCCGGGCGACGACATCCCGGTGATTCGCGGCTCGGCGCTCCATGCGCTCGAGGGCTCCGCGCCCGAGAGCGTTGACGAGTTGATGACGGCGGTTGACGGCTATATACCCGAGCCGGTCCGTGACGTGGACAAGCCGTTCCTGATGCCGGTCGAGGACGTGTTCTCGATCTCGGGCCGGGGTACTGTGGCGACGGGCCGCGTCGATCGGGGGATCATCAACGTGGGCGACGACGTTGAGATCGTGGGGATCAACGAAACGGCCAAGACGGTGGCGACGGGCGTTGAGATGTTCCGCAAGCTTTTAGACCAGGGCCAGGCGGGCGACAACGTGGGGATACTGCTCCGGGGCACGAAGAAAGACGAGATCGAGCGGGGCCAGGTTCTCGCGGCGCCGGGCTCGATCAAGCCGGCAACGCAGTTCAAGTGCGAGGTCTACATCCTGAAGAAAGAAGAGGGCGGCCGCCACACGCCGTTTTTCAACGGCTACCGACCTCAGTTTTATTTCCGCACGACGGACGTAACGGGCTCGGTGGTTCTACCCGAGGGCCGTGAGATGGTGATGCCCGGCGACAACGTGTCGATGGACGTGACGTTGATCCAGCCCATCGCGATGGAGCGCGAGCTTCGTTTCGCGATCCGCGAGGGCGGGCGCACGGTGGGCGCCGGCGTCGTCACCGAAGTGACCGAGTAGGCCCCCGAAGGGGGAGAGAGGC
>JAVEPB010000270.1 GCA_030922375.1 bacterium
ATCGAGGACCTTTACATCGGCAACGCCAACATTCAACATCGGCTCGAGCGCCATCACCATCCCCGGCTTGAGTTCGGGACCCGTTCCCGGCTCTCCGAAATTCGGCACCTGCGGCTCTTCGTGGAGGCTGGTGCCGATTCCATGTCCCACATACACCTTTACGACGGAAAAACCCGCCGCTTCGGCATGAACCTGAATCGCGTTGGAGACATCGAAAAGGCGGTTACCGGCCTTGGCCCTCCCGATTCCCTTCCAGAGCGCCTCCTCGCAAAACTTCAAGAGTCTTTTGGCGTCTTCGCTCACTTTGCCCACGGGCACTGTAACCGCATGGTCGCCGAAATAACCGTCAAGCTTGACTCCGATATCAATGCTGAGAATGTCGCCCTCTTGAAGCTTACGTTTATTGGGGATTCCGTGAACCACCTGCTCGTTCACCGAAGTGCACAAGGTGTGCTTAAACCCCTTATATCCCTTAAAAGCCGGCGTTCCGCCCATTTCGATCACGAGCTTTTCCGCCATCTCGTCCAGTTCGAGCGTCGTCGTCCCCGGATGGATCGACTTTTTGATCTCACCCATGACGGCGGCCACAATCTGGTTGCTCGCCCGAAGTTTCTTGATTTCCTCGGAGGATCGCAAAACGATCATTGCGAGGTCACCTGAGATATTTCGGCTTCGACCCGCTCGAACACATCATCCGGTTCGCCCATTCCGTCAATCTCGGCGAGCTTGTTGCGCGAGCGGTAAAAATCCACCAACGGCGCCGTATGCTTCATATACACCCTGATACGGTGCTCAACCGTGCTTTTCAGATCGTCTTCCCTCTGGTAGAGGGCGCCCGCGCACACCGGACAAAGCGATATATCTCCTCTGGGAAAAACGGCCCCGCACTCGCGGCAGGTCATGCGGCCGGAAAGCCGCTTAACCACCACCTCGGCTGGCACATTCAAATATACCGTTACGTCAACGCTTTCGGGCAAAACCCTCTCCAACGCATGGGCCTGATCGGTTGTCCGCGGAAATCCATCCAGGATAAACCCCTCGCGGCAATCCTCATTGGAAATTCTCTCCTCGATAATGGATACGATCAAATCATCCGGCACAAGCATCCCGCCCTGGATGATTTTCTGGACTTTCTTGCCCAAAACCGTTTCATCCGCCACCGCTCTCCGGAGCATCTCGCCCGTCGAGATCTGCGGTATATTGTGGGTTTCACTCAGCCTGACCCCCTGTGTTCCTTTTCCCGAACCCGGAGGACCCAATAAAACTATTCTCAAAACTACACCGTCCTCCTCCGGACCCTGCTTTTCTTGAGGAATCCTTCATAATTGCGCATGACGAGATGGCTTTCGATCTGTCTCTGTGTATCCACCGCAACGCCGACAACGATTAATAACGCGGTCCCTCCGAAAAAGAAAGGAACGTTGAACCACTGGATCAAATATGTCGGCAGAATTACGATTAAACTCAAATAAATCGCGCCGATGAAAGTAAGCCGGGTCAAGGTGCGGTCGATGAAGTCGGCCGTCGGCCTTCCCGGCCGCCTCCCCGGAATAAATCCGCCGTACTTGCGAAGGTTATCCGCCACATCCATCGGGTTAAAAATGATCGACGTATAAAAATAAGCGAAGAAAAAAATGAAACTCACCGTCAATATCACGTAAAGGGCATTTCCGGGCGTCAGCATCTGGCTGACCTGGTTCATCCAGGGAACGTTTGAAAACTGAGCGATAGTCGCCGGAAACAAAATGAGCGAACTCGCAAATATCGGCGGAATAACGCCCGAGGTGTTCACCTTCAGGGGAAGGTGGGTCTCTTGGCCTCCGGCCATCTTTCGGCCCACCATCCGCTTGGCGTACTGCACCCGTATTCTTCGCTGGCTCGTTTCGAACCAAACCACCAGGCCAACCACGCCCACCATGCCGACGATGAGTAAAATCATGACAAACGGAAGAATTTCTCCCGTGCCCATCAAGCGCAGGGAGTTGATAATCGCGCTCGGGAGTCCCGCCACGATTCCTGCGAAAATAATCAGGGATATTCCGTTTCCGATTCCCCGCTCGGTAATCTGCTCTCCGAGCCACATGATAAAAGAAGTCCCCGCGACGAGAGTGAGCACCGTCATCGCCCGGAACGCCCATCCCGGATCGGGAACGACGAGCGCGCCCGTCGGCGCCTGCATCTGTTCGATGCCGACAGCGATTCCGAATCCCTGGACCGTGGAAAGAAGCACCGTCCCGTACCGGGTATACTGGTTGATTTTCTTCCGCCCGGCTTCGCCCTCTTTCTTGAGCCGCTCGAGGTGGGGGATGACCACCGTCAAAAGCTCCAAAATAATGGACGAGCTGATATAGGGCATAATTCCAAGGGCGAATATCGTCACCTGGCTGAGCGCCCCGCCGGTGAAGAGATCGAAAAACTGCATGATCGTGCTTCCGCCGCCCCTGAGCTCCGAGAAAAAGGCGGCCAGAGCGACCGTATCGATCCCCGGAGTGGGGACATGAACCCCGATCCGGTAGACCGCTAGCAGAGCCAAAGAAAAGAGAATCCTGTTCTTCAGTTCGGGGATCTGGAAAATATTTCCGACGCCGGCCTCTCTCACGCGCTGGAATCCTTTTTCTCTGCCCTAAAAGGAACGATTTCCACGCTTCCGCCCGCTGCCTCCACTTTCCTTCGGGCAGATTCGCTGCAGCCCTGGACCTTTATGGTCAGAGCGCGGTCGATGAAGCCCGAGCCGAGCAGCCTCACCCCGTCGGTGGCCAGCTTGCGGACCACGCCGGAGGCCTCGAGGGCGGCGGCGTCCACCGCCACGCCCGCATCGAAGCGCGCCAGTTTCCCGACATTCACCTCGGAGTATTCCTTCTTGAAGATATTCCTGAACCCGCGCTTGGGGAGCCGCCGCTGGAGGGGCATCTGCCCTCCCTCGAAACCGGGCTTCTTCGAATACCCCGACCGCGATTTCTGGCCCTTTTGCCCCCGGCGGGAGGTTTTGCCTTGTCCCGAGCCTGTGCCCCGGCCCACACGGGTCCGCTGGCGCGTCGCTCCCGGCGTCGCCCTCAGGTCCCCCAGCCGCGTGAAATCGTTCTCAGAAGCCAATTTCCAAACTCCTCCTACGCCGCCAAACGGCCGCGGCGCCTAAACATCCTCGACTTCGAGAAGGTGCTTCACCTTGAAAATCATCCCGCGTATCGATGGACAATCCGTTCGCACCGTAGTCGAATGCAACTTCCTCAGCCCGAGGCCGCGCAGAACCTCGCGCACCTTTTTGTTGTAGCCGATGGGGCTCTTGCGCAAAGTGACTCTCACCTGATTCGCCACGGTTCCGCCTCTCCCAATCCTTTAAGCTTCGACCGGAGTTTCTTCCGGAGTTTCTTCCGAGGAAGGCACCTCAAGGCCGCGCAATTTCATGACTTCCTCCATCGTCCGGAGCGACCTCAAGCCCTCGAGCGTCGCTTTCGCCGCATTGTGCGGGTTCCGGGTCCCGATGCACTTTGTCAGGATGTCGCGGACACCCGCTACGTCCAGCACCGCCCTGACCGGGCCGCCGGCGATGACCCCGGTCCCGCGGGATGCCGGCTTGAGCAGCACCCGCCCGGCGCCGTAGTGCCCGAGAATCTTGTGCGGAATCGTTCCGCCGGCCAGCGCCACCGGAACCATCGATTTCCGCGCTTTCTCGACACCCTTTCGAATCGCTTCGGGCACTTCGTTCGCCTTGCCCAAGCCGATGCCCACATTCCCCTTGCGGTCGCCCACGGCCACCAGCGCGCTGAAGCTAAAGCGCCTTCCGCCCTTGACGACCTTCGCGACCCGGTTGATGTAAATGACCCGGTCTACATAATCACGCTCGTCTCCGGAGGCATCGTCCTTTTTATTGTTTCTCCGTCTTCTTCTATCGGGTTCCTGTGCCGCCATCAGAACTTCACTCCCGCTTCGCGAACCGCATCCGCCAGGGCTTTCACGCGGCCATGATAGAGAAAACCGTTCCGGTCAAAGACAACCCGCTCGACGCCTTTCGCCTTGGCCCGTTCGCCGAGCAGCGTTCCAACCTTACCGGCCCCGTCCTTGTTGCTACCCTTCGAATCGCCGGCTGAGGACAAAAACTCCTTCTCACGGGAAGAAGCGGCCGCGACGGTAGTCCCGGCGATATCATCGATTAACTGGGCGTAAATGTGCTTCCCGCTCCGGTAAACGGTGAGCCGGGGCTTCTCCTGATCGCCCCTGGCCTTCTTCCGCACCCGGCTCTTCCTTCCGAGCCAGGAGTCACGTTTTGTTTTCTTAGCCACTTAAACCACCCTTCCAGGCTAAACGCCCGCTTTGCCCACTTTGCGCCGAACGTATTCGCCAACATACCGGATTCCCTTGCCCTTGTAGGGCTCGGGGGGCTTTACGCGGCGAATCTCCGCGGCGACAAACCCGACAACTTCCTTGTCGATTCCCTTCACTTTGATGGCGTTGCGCTGCCGATCGCTTTGAACCTCGAAATCGATCCCCTCGATCGGCGCGATCTTCACTGAATGCGAATAGCCGACATTGAGAATCAGCCCCTTGCCGTCGGCCTCGACGCGGTACCCAAGGCCAATGATCTCAAGCTCTTTTTCGTAGCCTTTCGTCACGCCTTCGACCATGTTGGCGACAAGAGAGCGCGTCAGACCGTGTAGCGACTTATCCTGCCTCGACTCGGTGGGCCGGGTGACGATTATCTGGCCGTCCACAATCTCGAGTTTCGGTCTGGGATGAAGCTCACGGCTAAGGGTGCCCTTGGGACCCTTCACGGTGACCGCTGTGCCGTCAATCTTCACCTCCACTCCATCGGGAATGGGGATCGGCATTCTTCCTATGCGCGACATCGAACAGCCCTCACCAAATCTCGCAAACGTATTCGCCGCCCACCCCCGCCTGGCGCGCTTCTTCGTCCGTCATCAGGCCCTTGGAGGTGGAAATTATGGCAACGCCCATGCCGTTCAACACTTTCGGAACTTCTTCCTTGCCCACATAAACCCTTCGGCCCGGCTTGCTGATGCGTTTGAGCCCGGTCAAAACCTTAGTGGCGTTCTCCTTGAACTCCACCACGATGTTGTCGCGCCCCAAGTGGCCAGGGGCCATGTTGTAGCTTTTAATGAACCCCTGGGCGTGAAGCAGGCCGGCGATCTGTTTTTTCAGGCCGCTCCCCGGAATTTCCACTTTCGTGTGCCCCGCCTGAAGGCCGTTGCGAATCCGGGTGAGCATATCGGCGATAGGATCGGTCATACTCATTTGTTCGTTTCTCCGTCTACCAACTCGATTTCGTCACCCCGGGGACCTCGCCTCTCAGGGCCAGTTCCCGGAAGCATATCCGGCAGAGCTTGAACCGGCGCAGGTAGCCGCGGGGACGCCCGCATCTCAGGCACCGGTTGTAGGCCCGGACAGTAAATTTCGGGGTTTTCTTTTGCTTCGCAACCAAGCACTTCTTAGCCACGTTCTCTCCTGCTAGGACTCTCTGAAAGGAACGCCCAGAAGGCGGAGTAGCGCCCTACCTTCTTCGTCCGAGTTCGCCGATGTGTTGATAACCACGCCCAAGCCCCTCGTGTGGTCGATTTTATCCACATCGACCTCGGGGAAGATCACCTGATCCCGTATTCCGAGGCTGAAATTACCGCGGCCGTCGAACGATTTGGGGCTCAGCCCCCGGAAATCCCGGACGCGGGGGAGGGCGACGTTCACCAGGCGGCTGAAAAAGTCCCACATCGGCACATGACGAAGCGTCACCATCGCGCCGATAGACATCCCCGCGCGCAGCTTGAAGTTGGCGATCGATTTTTTCGCTTTCGTGACAACGGGTTTTTGTCCCGCTATCACAGTCAGCTGCTCCAGGCCCTGCTCGAGAGCCGAGGCGGTCGCCACCGCCTCTCCCAGACCCATGTTCAGGGTCACCTTGACCAGCTTGGGCACCTGCATGATGTTCTTGTAGCCGAACTCTTTCCGAAGTTCGGGAACCACCTGGTCGCGATATTTTTGAAGCATTTCAGGCACATACGCCATTTTTCAGCCCTTATACCGTATCGAGCAGCTCACCGCTGCGCTGTGTAACGCGGACCCGGGTGCCGTCCTCGAGGCTTCTTCTTTTCACCCGGGAAGGCTTTCCGGACTTCGGATCGACGGGCATCACGTTGCTGATGTGAATCTTGCCCTCGCGCTCGATGATGCCGCCCTGCTGGTTGGTCTGGGTCGGCTTCGTGTGGCGCTTCATCATGTTAATCTTCTCGACGATGACCCGGTTCTGGCTCTTTAAAACGTGAAGGATTTTCCCGCGCTTTCCCTTATCGCGGCCGGCAATCACTTCGACGGTATCGCCTTTTTTCACGTGCGTTTTACTGTTTTTTCCCATTCCACAGGCCTCAAAGAACTTCCGGAGCCAGGGAGACGATTCGCATGAACCGCTTCCGCCTCAGCTCCCGGGCTACGGGCCCGAAAATACGCGTGCCGACCGGCTCGCGCGCGTCGTTGATAAGCACAACGGCGTTGTCGTCAAAGCGAATATAGGTGCCGTCGTCGCGGCCGGTTTCCTTGGTGGTGCGGACCACAACGGCCCGGCGAACCTCGCCCTTTTTTACCTGGCTGTTGGGCGCGGCCTCTTTCACCGAAATGACGATGATGTCGCCGACGCGCGCATAGCGCCTTCTCGAGCCACCGAGCACCTTGATGCACTGGGCGCGCTTGGCTCCCGAGTTGTCCGCCACGCTGCAGTTGGTCTGCATCTGTATCACGGGTCGATCCCTCTCTTGTACGTCCTAAACCGCGCGATCGATAACATCGAGCAACCGCCAGCGCTTTCTTTTGCTGAGTGGGCGGGTTTCGATAATCCGGACCCGGTCGCCGGCCTTCAACGTATTCTCCACGTCGTGGACCAGATACTTTTTACGCCTTCGCACCACGCGCTTAAAAGTGGTGTGCTGAAAGGTCCGTACGACCTCGACCGTAACGGTCTTGTCCATCTTGTCGCTCACCACGATTCCGCTTCGCACCTTGCGGCGGCCGCGTTCATCGGCCATGTCTAGTTCTCCTCCGAAGAAGCGTCGGCCGCCTGGCCCCGCCTCTCGTTTTTCGAATGGACGAATCTCGCCAGGTCGCGGCGGATGTTGCGGATCTGCGCCGTGTTGTCCAGTTGACCCGAGGCCTTGCGAAACTTGAGGTTAAAAAGCTCGGTCCGAAGCTCGCGCTCTTTCTCCTCGAGCTCGGCGGCGGGCAACTCCCGGACTTCGGTCATCTTCATGGGTAATATCCTTACGAAACCGTCACAAACCGCGTCTTGCACGGAAGCTTGCGCCCGGCCAGGCGGAGGGCTTCCTTGGCCACATCGGCGGGTACGCCGTCGAGTTCATAGAGAATCCGGCCCGCCCGGCAAGGGGCAACCCAGAACTCGGGAGTTCCCTTGCCCTTGCCCATCCTGACCTCGGCCGGCTTCTTGCACACCGGCTTGTCCGGGAAAATGCGGATCCAGATCCGCCCGCCCCTCTTCACGTGGCGCGTCATGGCGATTCGTGCCGCCTCGATCTGGCGGGCCGTGAGCCGCACGGTTTCCAGCGTCTGGAGGCCGAAACTCCCGAAAGCGAGGGTGTTTCCGGCACGGGCCTTTCCGCGCGTGCGGCCCTTCATCTGCTTCCGGAATTTTGTCCGCTTGGGCTGAAGCATAGCGCCAACCGCTCCTTATGAGTCCTTGCCCGAAGGCACTTCCGTGGCGGGGCGCCTTCTCGGGGTGCGAATCATCTCTCCGCGGAAGATCCATACCTTTACGCCGATTACCCCGTAGGTCGACATCGCCTCGGCAACCCCGTAATCAATGTCCGCGCGAAGCGTACCCAGCGGGACACGACCCTCGCGGTACCACTCGGTCCGCGCGATTTCCGCACCACCGAGCCGGCCCGAGCACTGAATCTTCACGCCCTTTGCCCCGAAGCGCATGGCCGAAACGACGGATTTTTTCATCGCACGGCGAAAGGCGATCCGGCGCTCCAGCTGCATGCCGATATTCTCCGCCACGAGCTGAGCGTCCATCTCGGCCTTACGGACCTCCTTGATATTCACGTAGACCTGGTTGCCCGTGAGTTGCTGAAGCTCTGCCTTGAGCTTATCCACCTCGGAACCGCGCTTGCCGATAATGATCCCCGGGCGCGATGTCCATATGTTAATCCGCGCCCGGTTGCTCGCCCGTTCGATTTCAACGTTGCTCACGCCCGCATGCGTGAGGCGTTCCTTGACGAACTTTCGAATCTTCAAATCGTCGTGAAGCAGATCCGCAAAATCCCGGTTGGCGAACCAGGTGGACTGCCATCCCCTGGTGATTCCGACACGGAAACCGATCGGATGAACTTTCTGTCCCATACGCGCTCCTCTACTTCGACTCGTCGAGAACGACCTGAATGTGACAGGTCCGCTTCAATATCTTGCCCACGCGGCCCCTCGCCCGGGGGCGGAAACGCTTGAGCGTGGGTCCCTGATCCACCGTTACGCTATGTACGATCAGAGCGTCGGGATCGTCGTTTTCGCCCTTATCGGCCGCATTGGCGAGCGCGGAGCGGATCAGCTTCTCCAGGTCCCGCGAGGCGGCCCGCGTCGATAGCTGAAGAAGGGTCAGCGCTTCGGACACCCTTTTTCCGCGGACCATGTCGGCCAGCTGACGGGTCTTCCTCGGCTTCGCCCGGTAGTGCTTTAGGACCGCTTTGGACATCACTTCGCCTCAGTCGAAACCGGATTACTTCAGCGTTATCTGACGCTTGGTAATCCCGGAGTGGCCACGATAGGTCCGGGTCGGAGAGAAATCCCCCAACTTGAATCCGACCATGTTTTCGGTCACGTAAACGGGGATGAACTTCTTCCCGTTATGCACGGCGAACGTAAACCCGACAAACTCGGGAACAATCGTCGAACGCCGGGACCAGGTTCGAATCATCCGCTTATCGTTGCTGCCGGACTGGGCCTCAACCTTCTTCCGAAGGTGGTCGTCGATAAACGGGCCTTTATGCAGTGAGCGAGACATCCTTCTCCTCCAGCTCCTTCGAAACGGTTATTTCTTGCCTCTTCGCCGAACGATGAATTTCGAGGAAGGGTTGTTTTTCCTCCGGGTCTTGTAGCCCTTCGTCGGCTTACCCCAAGGGGTGGCGGGGTGGCGCCCGCCCGAGCTTTTCCCCTCGCCGCCGCCCAAGGGATGGTCGATGGGGTTCATGGCGACGCCGCGTACATGAGGCCTTCGGCCGAGCCACCTATTGCGGCCCGCCTTGCCCATGCTGACGTTCGAATGATCCGAGTTGCCCACTTCGCCGATGGTGGCGTAACACCGCGTGAGGATCATCCGCATCTCGCCGGAGGTGAGGCGGAATGTCGCGTATTCGCCCTCCTTGGCCATCAGCTGCGCGCTGGTTCCGGCGCTCCGGGCTATTTGCGCTCCTTTGCCCGGCTTCATCTCGATGTTATGGCACACCGTCCCGTCGGGAATATTGGAAATGGGCAGCGCGTTGCCCATTTTCACGTCCGCATCGGGACCCGAAACGACCTCCTGGCCGACCTGAAGCCCGTCCGGCGCGACGATGTAGCGTTTCTCTCCGTCGCGGTAAACGAGCAGGGCCACGCGGGCCGATCGGTTCGGGTCGTATTCAATAGTCCGAACCGCGGCGGGGATTCCGTGTTTGTCGCGGATGAAATCGATGGACCGGTAGCGCCGCTTGTGTCCGCCGCCACGCCAGAAGGTGGTTGTCCTCCCGTTATTGTTCCGGCCACCCGACTTGCTCAGACCGCGGGTGAGGGATTTTTCGGGCCTCTCCCGGGTAATTTCGTCCCGGGTGAGAATCGCCATGAAACGCCGGCCCGGCGATGTCGGTTTATATTTTTTGAGTGGCATCCTCTTCTCCAGGCGTCCTATGCCGACTCGAAGAATTCAATATGATCGCCCTCTTTGAGGGTGATCACGGCTTTTTTCCAGGGCGGGCGCACACCGAAGTGGCGGCCCAACCGGACGCGCTTGCTCGGCATCATCATGGTGTTCACCTTGAGTACGGTGACGCTGAACAGCTGCTCGACCGCCTCCTTGATTTGCACCTTATTCGCGCGGCTATCGACATCGAAGACGACCTTGTTGGCCTCCTCGCTGCCCATGACGCTTTTCTCCGTCACGCAGGGCCGCCGGACAACCGATGTAGGCTCCATTTTCACGGCGTCAGTCTCCGGACAATCGCCTCAAGGGCGCCCTTGGTGCACAAAAGATGCTCGTGCCACATGATGTCGTAAACGTTCAGACCCTCGACCCGGAGGGGCTTGGCCGTCTTGATATTCCTCACCGCCGTCAGGAAGTTCGGCTGATCGACGTTGCTCACGAGCAGCGTCTTGCCGGCCGCATCGAGATTATTCAACGCCCCGAGGACGGTTTTCGTCTTCGGCTCGGAAAGCTCGAAATCCGCGATCACCCTCAGCTTTCCTTCCTTTAGTTTCAGGTTAAGCGCGCTCTTGAGTGCGCCCCGGCGCATTTTCTTGGGCATCTTCTGCTCGTAGCTACGAGGCTTGGGGCCGAACGTCGTGCCGCCGTGCCGCCAGATGCCTGACTTGACGTCGCCCGCGCGGGCGCGGCCGGTTCCTTTCTGGCGCCAGGGCTTGCTCCCCGATCCGCTGACTTCCTTGCGGGTTTTCGTCGAATGCGTACCCGAGCGGCGCTTGGCGAGCTGGTACTTCACCATCTGGTGAATCAGGTGGAGCCTCACCTCACCATCGAAAACCGCCTCTGGAAGATCGACCTGCTCGACGACTTTTCCCTCGAGATCCATCACGTCAACCTGGGGCATGACCTTCCTCAGCCTCCCCTTGCCGCGCGCTTGGATGCTTTCAGCGGATTCAGGCTACGGACCTGCTCCTTGGGCCCTTCAAGGCCGCCCCGCTGGCCCTTGACGCTCTTTCGAAGAATAACGACGCCGCCGTTCGCGCCGGGAACGGAGCCCCGGAGGAATACCAGATTATCCTCGGGGACCAGGTCGACGAGGAGCACGCTCTGGGTGGTCACCCGCTCGCTCCCCATGTGACCGGGCATTTTCTTTCCCTTGATGATCCGGCCGGGATAGGCGGCATTTCCCAACGAGCCGAGCCCCCGGTCGAACATCCCGCCGTGGGTCTTGGGGCCGCCGCTGAAGCCGTGGCGCTTCATCCCGCCGGCAAAACCGCGGCCCTTGCTCACGCCGGTAACGTCGAGGCGGTCGCCCCGGTCGAAAACGGTGGCATCGAGAACGGAACCGACCTCCAGTTCCTCGTCGCCCTCGCCGATCGGGACTTCCCTGACCACACGGAAGGGCTGAACACCCGCCTTTTTGAAGTGGCCCATCATTGCCTTAGAAACGCCCTTTTCCTTCCTCGGCGTAAAACCTAGCTGCAGGGCGTCGTAGCCATCCTTCTCCGCCGTTTTTTTCTGAATCACGGTGCATGGGCCCGCCTCCACCACCGTAACGGGAATGGTGCCCCCGTCCGGGGAGAAAACATTGGTCATGCCCACCTTACGGCCTAAAAGAAAATCCATCGTCTAAATTCCCTGCCTACAGTTTTATTTCCACGTCCACACCCGCGGCCAATTCGAGCTTCATCAAGGCGTCGACCGTCTGCTGGGTCGGATCCATGATATCGACCAGGCGCTTGTGTGTTCGCGTTTCGAATTGCTCCCTGGACTTTTTGTGTACATGCGGCCCGCGGAGCACAGTGTACTTGCTGATAGTGGTGGGCAAGGGGATGGGTCCGACCAGGACCGCTCCCGTGCGGCGCACCGTCTCGACAATCTCGGTCACCGACTGGTCCAAGAGCCGGTGATCGTAGGCTTTCAGGCGTATCCGTATTTTCTGGTTCATCGTGCCCTGGGTTGCCTCTCTCCCCCTTCGGGGGCCTACTCGGTCACTTCGGTGACGACGCCGGCGCCCACCGTGCGCCCGCCCTCGCGGATCGCGAAACGAAGCTCGCGCTCCATCGCGATGGGCTGGATCAACGTCACGTCCATCGACACGT
>JAVEPB010000271.1 GCA_030922375.1 bacterium
GTACTCGCGCTTTTTCACCAAGGTGCTCTACGACATGGGGCTCGTCTCCTTCGAGGAGCCCTTCGAGAACCTCTTCACCCAGGGGATGGTCTGCCGCACCGCCTACCGGGTGTCGGGGGCGCGGGGAAACGTCTGGGTCCCCTACCAGGACGTGGACGAGGAAACGCTCGTCGTCACCCGCGACGGCCCCGAGGGAAGCCGCTACAAGGTGGGCGACCGGGTCGCCGGCGACATGGCGGTGATGAGCAAGAGCAAGCTCAACGGCGTTTCCATCGAGGAGTGCACGGGCCGCTATGGCGCCGACGCCGGGCGGCTTTACACCCTGTTCATCGGGCCGCCCGAGCGCGACAAGGAGTGGCGGGACGACGGCCTCATCGGTGTGCACCGCTTTCTCCAGCGTCTTTGGGCCACCTTCCAGGAACGGATTGAAGAATGGAAGGGGGCAGATCCTTTTTCGGGAGACGCCTCGGCGCTCTCCGCGGCGGGCCGAAAACTGCGCCGCGACGCGCACTACACCCTCCGGCAGGTGAGCGAAGTTTATGAGCGGTCGTTCTCCTTTAACACCGCCATCGCCCGGATCATGGAGCTCTCCACCTCCCTTAGGGCCGAGGCCGGGGCCGAGCCCGAGGTGCAGCGCGAGGCGGCCGAGATCCTTCTTTTGTGCATCGCCCCGATGGCGCCCCACATCGCCGAGGAGCTTTGGGCCGCCATGGGCGGAGGGTCGGGCGGCGGAAGCGTTTTTCGAGAGGATTGGCCCGCATTCGATGAGAGCGCCATCGCCGCCGAGGAGAAGGAATTCGCCGTCCAGATCAACGGCAAGACGCGGCGCACCTTCATGGCGCTGCCCGAGGCCGGGAAAGAGGAACTCCTCGAAAAAGCCCGCGGCGCGGCCGCCGGCTACATCGAAGGCAAGGAAGTCGTCAAGGAGATTGTCGTTCCCGGGAGGCTCGTCAATATTGTCGTGAAAGGGTAGCCGTGAAATTCTCCTTCTTTATGATGCCGGTCCATGACCCCAGCGAGCACCCCACGCTGGCGTTCGAGCGCGACATCGCGCTCATCGAGTACACCGACGCGCTCGATTTCGACGAATTTTTCATCGGCGAGCACCACTCGGGTGGATGGGAGACCATGCCCGCTCCCGAGATGGCACTCGCAAAGGCGTCCGCACGCGCCCATCGGATTCGGCTGGGCACATCGGTCATCGATCTTCCGTATCACCATCCGTTTCATGTCGCCGAGCGCATGGCTTTTCTCGACCACCTGACGCGGGGCCGGGCAATCCTGGGCGTCGGACCCAGCAATCTCGTAACCGACAAGAAACTTTTTCAAATCCCCCCCGACCAGGCCCACGACATGATGGCCGAATCGGTGGAGATCATCGTGCGCCTGCTCGAATCGGAGGCTCCCATCGACTACGAAGGGCGTTACTGGAGCCTGCGGGGCATGAGGCTCCAGCTTCGCTCCTATCAACGGCCCCGGCTCCCGCTCGCCATCGCCACCTCGGGCAGCCGGCTCAGCCTCGAACTCGCCGGAAAGTATGGGATGATCCTTATGTCGATGGCCGGAAAAAACCTTGGTAAATACCCGCCTCACGCCGAGCAGTGGTCCACCGTTGAACAGATCGCCGCAGAGCACGGGGCCGAGACCTCGCGGGAGAACTGGCGCATCGCCACCAGCGTCTATCTGGCCGATACGAGGGAGGAGGCCTGGGCCGATGTCGAGGAGGGGATTCTGCGAGAGACCGAGTATTTCTGGAAAATCGGCGTCCGGCCACAGTACGAGGCGTATCCCGGCCAACCCTTGAGCGAGGTGACGGCGCGCTCGGCTGCCGAGCGCCGCCGGTGGATCATCGGAACGCCCGAGGACGCCATCGCCGCCATCGAGGCCCTTCAGGAGGAGACGGGCGGATTCGGAGGCCTCCTTCTCACCACCCACGAATGGGCAAGCCCCGAAAAGCTGCGGCGCTCGCTCGAGCTATTCGCCCGCCACGTCATTCCCCACTTCAGGGGATTCACACGCGGCCTGCATGACGAGTGGCACCGGATCCGCGAGCACTACGACGCCGGCGGCATTCCCATCAACACCGAAGGCCGCCCCAGCAACCTCGGCCTCAACGAGGAATGGCGCTCCGGGCGTTTGTAGGGGAAACCGGGATCTTCCTCCCCCGGCTTGTCAGTCAAATCGGTTTACCAATCAAAAAGCCCCCCGGGCCGGCTCTTCCCTGTGCCGGACCCCGGGGGGCTGTTTTTTCATCTTCTTCCCGCGCTTTGCTGCCGCGTTTTACTGGAGAAGCTGGAGCACCGCCTGCGGGATGGCGTTGGCCTGGGTCAGAATGGCCGTGCCCGCCTGGAGGAGGATCTGGTTCCGCGTGAACTGTACGGTCTCCTCCGCGAAGTCGGCGTCCCGGATGGCGCTTTCCGCCGATGCCAGGTTTTCTTTCGCCACGCCCAGGCTGTTGATGTTCGACTCCAGGACGTTCGCCTGGAACGCACCGAGGTTTCCTCGAAGCGTCGTGATCGAGTTGATCGCGTCGTCCACCAGCTTGAGCGCGTCGTTGGCGCCGTCCGAGGTGTTGACGTCGATGTCGGCGACGCTCTTGGCCGAGGTGAGTAGGCCCGTCGCCAGGCGGCCCAGCTTGTTCGAGCGCA
>JAVEPB010000272.1 GCA_030922375.1 bacterium
CGAACATGACGGCGGCGGCGTTGTTGTTCACCACGACGGCGGCCTCGGCCCCGGTGAGTTTTCGGAGGAGGGTCTCGACGGCGCCGCTGCGCCCCCCCCGGCGGCCGGCCTCGAGATCGTATTCGAGGTTCGAGTAGCTCCTGGAAACGTCGATGATGGCCTGCCTCGCGGCTTCGCTCAGCGGGGCGCGGCCGAGGTTGGTGTGGAGGACGATGCCGGTGGCGTTGATGACGTGCCGGAGGTCGGCGGTGCGGGCGGAGTCGAGAAGGCCGCGGGCCTCGTCGATGATTTCCCCGCGCAGGGCCGTCCGGATCGTTTCGGTGTCGCCCGCACCGGCGGCTTCGACAGCGCTCTCGGCGCCGTTATGTGGGCCGCCGGCATCGCGTCGGCCCACCCCGCCGGCCAGGAGTCGCCGCCTGCGGCCCTCGATGGCTTCTCTTGCCGCGTCCGCGAGAGCGGCACCCGAGGGGGCCTCCCCGGCGACGGCGCGCAGGCTCTCGATGAGTTCGTCCACCGAGGGGAGGAGTCGCAGAAGGTAAGTATTATCAATGGGTTTTCCAGGGGTGGTCATCGCCCCGCCTCTCCTTTTCAGAGTCGATCACGACTATACGCGGGCCGGATTTGGACGGTCAACCCGGGAAATATCACTCGGCAAAATGGGGCGAAGGAGGTCATCCAAGTGGGCGGGAGGCTGCATAAAAAATGGCCGGGGCGCTTCATAATATGTAAAAGAGATTGTTATAGTCAGGCACCCGATCGAATCCGGGGATAAATGAGGACCAGACGGAGGATCCGATGATCGAGATTCTGACGGACCCGATTTTTTTGTTCGCGGCCTCGACGGGAATTTTTCTTTTCCTCGTCTGGGCGGCGCTGCCGTTCGCCCTCTACGGGATTCGCCGGCGGATCGATCAGAACGGCCAGCGCCTCGAGCGGATTTCAGAGACGCTGGGACGGGCGCTCGAGGTGCTCATGATCATCCAGGAGCAGGGCGAAGGGCCGGGGTCCGGGCCATCGTCCGGGGCCGGTGAAGCCGCCGGGGTGGCCGGCCCCTCGGAGAGGCTGCTCTCGGAGCTTCGCGGCGAGATGGCGCAGTTCGCGCCGGTGATGCGCGAGCGCGTCGAGGACGCCGAGAACATTATCTTCGATGTCAGCGACCCCGAGGGGGCCGATCTGCCGTGCCTGATCCTGACGCTTCAGGATTTCGGGGTCCAGGTCTCGGTTCCGCTTCTATCGCTGGCCCGCTCGTTTCCGGAATTCTCCCCGGAGCAGTTCAGCCAGTACGCCACCTCGTTTTTGCCCGAGAAGCATGGCTATTTTCCGGCCACGAGCCCTGACGGCGGCGAGCTTCAGGTGAATATCGAGCCGAGAGAGGACAACACGCTCGAGCTTTTTATGGGTATAATCAGGGAGCAGCTCTTTGAGCCCATCGGAGGAGACGGCTAGTGAAGGAACTGCTCGGTTTGCTTCAGGAGGTGAACCAGATACTCCGCGAGGAGCGGGACACCACCGTCCAGCTTTCTAAAGACATGGTGTCGAAGCTCGAAGGGGTGGCCTTGCGCTGCGTTGCGAACCGCCGCCGCCTGGACCTGCTCCATCAAAAGCTCAAGAGGCCCGAATAGAGGCGGAATCCCGCCTTGGCGGCCGGCTCCGGCCGGAGCCGGTGACGGCCCGTGCGCGGCCGAAATCTCCATTCATTTATTTATTGACACCCCCGCTTCCCCCTGCTACCGTCCCGCCGAGATTTATCGCCGGATGAATGCGAGAGCGACCGATATTTGAGGTATTTTTATTATTTTAATCTTTTCTCTGGCCTGGCGCTCCGGGCGCCACTCCTCGCCGGGGTTATAGATGAATAAAGACTCCAAAGAATTACCCATTTATACCCTCGGTTCCCAAAAAAACGTTGTGCCCTTCATGCGGGATGTCTTCACCATTCCGACCAACTCCCGCCAGAAGCCCGCGCTCATTGGCTCGGTTTGCGAGGAGTGCGAGGAATATTTCTTCCCAAAAACGGGCCAGAAGGCCACCTGCGATAACCCCTTCTGCCCCAGGAGCACCAGCACGACCCTTCTCAGCGGGAAGGGCAAGATACTCTCGGCGACGGTGATCCCATCCCCGGTGGCGAGCGATGGCGAGCGCGCCTCGGCGGTGATCCTTCTCGAGGAAGGCATCAAGGTCAATTCCGTCATTATCGGTTGGGAGGGGTTCCAGTACATGCTCGAGCCCGGTTCGCCGGTGGAACTGGTGCTCCAGGAGATGGGCCTGAACGATGACGAGGAGTTGGTGATCGGCTACGCTTTTCGGCTGGTGACGGGCCGAAAGAAGTCCCAGTTCCCGGCGGAGATATCCGGCGAAGCGGAAACTCCGGCCGAGAAAAAGCCAGCCGCAAAACCAGCCGTGAAAAAATCGCCCAAGAAAAAGCCGGCCGCGAAAAAGGCAGCCGTGAAAAAACCGGCCGCGAAAAAGACAGCCGCGAAAAAGGCAGCCGCGAAAAAAACGTCCG